>JABMSC010000156.1 GCA_013204685.1 Candidatus Omnitrophota bacterium
GTGACACTATAACGGATCTGGCTAACCCCGCTCGGGAACCCTTACCCGGTTACAAGCAGGTAAAATCCATGGTTTTCTGTGGCATGTACCCCGTAAGCAACGAGGATTATGAGGATCTTAAAAACGCCATGGAGAAGTTGAGGCTATCCGATTCATCTTTTATTTATGAACCCGAGACCTCAGCTGCTTTAGGGTTCGGGTTTAGGTGTGGTTTTCTGGGGCTCCTCCATATGGAAATAATACAGGAACGCCTGGAACGCGAATTTGACCTGGATCTGATAGCATCATCCCCGAGTGTGAATTACATAGTGAAACTTACTAACGGGGATCTTATGGAAGTCGATAACCCGACAAAGTATCCCGATAAGGAACGTATCGAGTATGTTGAGGAGCCCTATGTAAGATGTCATGTTTTCGCTCCTTCGGAATCTATCGGTACGATAATGAAATTGTGTGAGGGTAAGAGGGGTGAATTTATAAGCACTCAGTATCTGGATCCGAAAAAAGCGCAGCTTAATTATGATATACCTTTATCCGAGATCATAGTTGATTTTTATGACAAGATAAAGTCTTCGACTCAAGGGTACGGGTCACTTGATTATGAACTTGTGGGATACAGAAGATCTGAAATAGTTAAGCTTGACATATTGATAAACGGTGTTTCGTGTGACGCGCTTTCCTGTCTTATTCACAAGGAAAAGTCGCGGAGGAAGGGTCTCGAGCTTGCCCAGAAACTCAAAGAGAGTATCCCTAAACACATGTTCAAGATAGCACTCCAGGCGTCCATAGGCGGAGAGGTTATCGCCCGGGAGACCATATCGGCGTTAAAGAAGAATGTGACAAGTAAGTGCTATGGAGGTGATATCACGCGAAAAAGAAAGCTGTGGGATAAGCAGAAAGAAGGTAAAAAGAAAATGCGCAGGATAGGGAGCGTAGATGTTCCCAAAGAGGCGTTTTTAAAGGCAATGCGGGTTGCTTGAGTGATATGGGCACGTTCCATTTGGGGACACCCCACGTGCAAGTTTCTTTAACAAGGGAAAGGTAAGGACAGATTAAATGAATGAAGGAAAAAGAATAGATTTTAAGGAACACCTGAAAAAGTTTAAGAAAAAGAATTTTGATAATTTCTGGAACGAATGGGGTAAACCCCTTCTTATTGCAGGTATCCTGACGGTTCTTTTAAGAACCTTTGTGATACAGCCCTTCAAGATACCTACAAATTCGATGTATGAGACCTTGAAGCCCCGGGACAGGATATTTGTAAGTAAGTTTATCTACGGGGCAAAAGTGCCTTTTACCGATATCCGTGTCGCCAAGATCAGGTCTCCCCGGCTTGGGGACATTGTCGTTTTCACTTCACCCGTAGAAAAGAAAAAATATCTCATAAAACGTTTTATTGCAGGTGGGGGTAAAAATGTTCAGCTGGAAGAAGGCAGGCTTTTTGTCGATGGCAAGGCCGTGGAATCCAGCCCTTTTAAAAAATTATTCTATTACAACCGCGGCCGGTATGGCGCTGAAGGTGAGATCATAAAAGTGCCCGAAGGATATTTTTATGTACTTGGCGACAATAGCGCCAATTCAATGGATTCCAGGTACTGGGGTTTCGTTCCGGATGAGAACCTGGTCGGAAAAGCTATTTTTCGGTTCTGGCCGCCGAAGCGGATCGGGATCATGAAAGAAGGGGAGTGAAGGAGCTGCAATTATGAATTGGCCGAATCGACTGACAATATCGCGCATAATACTCGTTCCGGTTTTTATTACCGCGATCATGTATCACGAGCTGAATATTGCTTTTGGTATATTCCTGATAGCAGCTCTGACCGATGCGCTGGACGGGTATATAGCAAGGACACGCAGGCAAAAAACCCGGTTCGGAAAGATAATGGACCCGATAGCCGATAAGATGCTTATAGGCAGCGCATTTATATGTTTCAGTCTGGTGACAGGCCTGCCTGATCATATCAAGATGCCGGTTTATGTGCCGATCATAGTTATCTCCCGGGACGTATTTATCCTGCTCGGGGCGCTGATCATGTATCTTCTTACGGGTAGCATAAATGTCCGGCCGACCGCTCTGGGTAAGATCACAACAGTTTTTCAGATAAGCACAGTTGTTGCCCTTCTTGTTAAGTTTATCTATGCGAGCTGGGTGTGGAATATCATGGTGGTCTTAACGATCATCTCGGGTATTGACTATTTAAGGATAAGTTCAAAACAGGTCAATGAAAAATTATAATTCTCTCCCAGCAATAAGCATTGTCGGCAGGCCTAACGTCGGCAAATCCTCGCTTTTTAACTGTCTCTTGAAAGAAAGACGTGCTGTTGTTGTAGAGCAGTCCGGTACAACCAGGGACAGGGTGGAAGCTTTTATCCATCTGGATAAGCTTGGAGTAAAACTTGTCGATACCGGGGGGTATCACTCCCGGGACAAGGGTCATATCTCCCTGGAGGTCCAGCAGCAGATATTCAGCGCTATGGATGAAGCTGCTTTTATGGTCATGGTGGTTGACGCAAAATCGGGCCTTACTCCTGCCGATGAAGAAATAGCGGCACTGCTCAGAAAGTTCGATAAACCCGTGCTGCTTGTCGCAAACAAAACCGATAACGATAAGGTCAAAAACAATATTGTCGAATTCTATGAACTGGGTTTTGGCGAGGCTTTAGCTGTTTCATGCCTCCATAGAAGAGGGATAAGAAGCCTTAAGAATAACTTGTTAAAGTTTATCGGAGACGTTAAAGAAGAGCCTGAAAAAAAAGATCTTAAGTATCTAAAAATAGCTATTGTTGGCCGGCCCAATGTCGGCAAATCCTCCTTTGTTAATAAGATGCTGACCCGTAACCGTGTTATAGTGAGCGATACGCCCGGGACTACAAGAGACTCCATTGATACTCATTTTAGCTGCGACGGAGATGAATATATTTTGATCGATACTGCCGGTATGCGGCATAGAAGAAAGATCAGGGCGGCGGTTGATGTTTACAGTATCATGAGAGCTAAGGGATCTATAGAAAGAGCCGATGTGGCTATTCTTCTCATTGATGCCGCGGACGGGGTTACCAAAGATGATCTGGGAATACTTGACTTCATAGAAGAAAAGGGTACGGCATGCCTTATACTTGTCAACAAATGGGACCTGGCCGAAGGCGTCGATGATCTTACGAGGGAAGAGTACGAAAAAGAGATCGTTGCAGAATATAATAGAATAAGCAAATATCCGCTTTCGTTTATTTCGTGTAAGACAGGTAAAGATGTTCTAACCAGTCTTCCAATGGTGAAATTGCTGGATGCTAATCTGGATCATAAGGCGTCGACGCCTTTTCTGAATAAGATCTTTGAGAAGAATAACCCCTCAAAGGTTTCGATCCCCAGACGGAAAAAGAGGCCAAATTTCCTTTATATTTTGCAAAGCAGTACCAGGCCCGTTGAGTTCAGATTTTTTGTAAATGATCCCTCAAGCGTTCTGCCGGCGCATATGTCTTATATAGAAAATAAGTTAAGGGAGAATTTGCCGCTTTCAGGAATACCGATAAAGATAAGGATAAGAAAGTCGAGAAGGGTGAAGCTTAAAAAGATATAGGGGCAAGGAGATCGGGTTTCGGGTTTCGGGAATCGTGCATGGACGATACACGATAACCGAACCACGAATCACGAACAACGGGCAAGATAGCTCGCTTAGGACCCAGCACCCAGCACAACCCCGTGAGCTAATTATTAAAAGGAGAGTGCGATGCCATACGTAATTCTATCAGTAATAGCCGCGTACTTGATCGGTTCAATTCCCACCGCGTATATTTTTGGAAGAATGCTTAAAGGTGTAGATATACGGGAATATGGCAGCGGCAATGTGGGCGCTACAAATGTTGCCAGGGTAATAGGGAAAGGGCCCGGTATTGTGGTGTTTATAATTGATTTTCTGAAGGGATTTTCCGCTGTCGCATTGATCCCTCTGGCATTTAATAGAATTGCTCCGGATGCTATTGAAGCCGCCTCTAACTATATTTTTATACTCGCAGGAGCAGCTGCTATAGCGGGCCACATATGGACCGTATTCCTTAAATTTAAGGGCGGGAAGGGGGTTTCTACTACTTTAGGGGTAATGGCGGCACTTTCACCGGCAATATTTCTGGGGTGCATTCTTGTCTGGGTGGTGGTTTTTTCAGTATGGAGATATGTGTCTCTCGCCTCGATTTCAGTCGCAGTTTCACTACCTATCCTGGCCGTTTTTATGAACGAAAGTCTTTCATTTATAATGTTTTGCGCAGCTTTATGCCTTGTAAGCGTATACGCTCACAGATCCAATATAAAGAGGCTGATACAGGGGACTGAAAGCAGGATTGTTAAGGGTGGAAAAAGCTAGAAAAATAAGCTTGATTTTTTCTGAATAAATAGTATACTAATGTATGTTAGTGGATGAGAAAGGAATCCACATTTTTTAGTCAAACTTTTTGAGTACATTTAAAAAGTCGTTAAAGAAGGATACGAGATGAAGAAGGTTGTCTACAGGGACATATTAGGAAATAATCCCAGAAAGCGTGAGGTCTCTATAGAAGAGATCAATGAACGCCTTTCGGACAAAGTTGCAAAGAAATGGATCTGCAAATATTTCATAAAGGAGATGTACACTTCATCAAGTGCAAAAGAGCTTAAACACTGGATCCGCACGCAGCAGAAGAGTGGCGTCAAGAAGGATTCACATATCTTGAGGAAAGTGGATGCAAGAACAGGGGAAAATAAAATAATTTACAAAGTACTTGGCGACATTTTTGTTATTTCGTGACACACGGCATACAAGATCGTTTATGTAAACGAACTTAAAATTGAGACCCAGATCCCCGAAAGTCTTACTAGAGGGGTACGATGAAAATACTAGCGAAACAGATTTTTCACTTTGCGGTAATGATGATGGCATTATGGAAATTAGCCGTAATTAAATACCACATTTCAATCCTTGAAATGATGATAGGAAGATAACTCCAGGATAACTCCGAGGCTGCATGTAAATGCAGTCCTTACCTCCCAGGGGGATGGCGAGTAGCCATCCCCCTCACTTCATCTGAGGCCACTTCCGGCGCCTATATGTTGACTATATATTACTTATGTGCTAAACTTTGTAATTATTATGAGCAAAATAAGTATTATAGGGGACGGGGGTTGGGGGACCGCTTTAGCGATCCTTCTCCATACCAAGGGGATAGACACTACCCTTTGGAGTATTTCCAGTGAATATGCCGGATATCTCTCTCAGAAAAGGGAAAATACCAAGTTTCTTAAAGGGATATCTTTGCCCGAGGACCTGAAGATAACAGCCGATGACGATAAGATCAAAGGTTCCGATTATGTTTTATTTGCTGTTCCCTGTGCCCATTTAAGGTCAATATCCGAACGCTTTAAGGGCAGTGGTTTCCGCAATATCATAAGCGCGACCAAAGGAATAGAGAACGGGTCCCTGATGAGACCTTCAGAAATACTTAATGAATACTTTCCCGATAGCATGATCAGTGTGCTCTCGGGGCCCAGTATATCATATGAAGTTGCTACCGGCATACCCACGACGGCTGTTGTTGCATCCGAAGGCAACGATAAAAAAGATATCCAGGCGTTGCTTATGACAGAAAGGTTTCGTGTTTATACTTCAAGCGATGTGATGGGAGTGGAATTGGGGGGAGCATTAAAGAATATTATCGCAATAGCCGCGGGCATTTCCGATGGCCTGGGGTTCGGCACGAATACAAAGGCGGCCATACTTACGAGGGGACTCGCCGAGATAACCAGGCTTGGTTCGGTAATGGGTGCGGATATATCAACATTCAGGGGTTTAAGCGGTATAGGCGACTTGGCCACTACCTGTATAAGCGGTAAAAGCAGGAACCGCTGCTTCGGAGAAGAGGTCGGTAAAGGCAGAAAAGTTGATGAGATCCTGAACGAAACAGAGATGGTTGTCGAAGGTGTTGGTACTTGTAAGTCTGCATATGAACTTTCAAAAAAGTTCAATATTGAAATGCCGATAACCCAGAAAGTATATGAAGTGGTTTATGAAGGCAAGGAAGCAGCGCTTGCCGTCAAAGAACTTATGACCAGAGAAGAAAAGGAAGAGGATTAAGGAATTTGTAACGGGACGTGGCGCAGTCTGGCTAGCGTACTGGTCTGGGGGACCAGGGGTCGCCGGTTCGAATCCGGCCGTCCCGACCATCTTGAGATTCGGAGTATGGCGCCGGGTATAAAAACACCATACTACGCACTAAAATAGGAGAAAACATGCGCACAATAAATATTGGCCTCATTGGTCTCGGTACCGTCGGCATGGGTGTATATGATGCCATAAAGGATTCAGGGGAACTGATCTCGAGAAAGATGGGTGTTTCCGTGGCGATCAAAGGAGTTTGTGATAAGGATAAGGCGCTATTAGATAGTGTTGATCCTGCGGTTTGTCCGCTAAAGACAACTTCCGCGGATGAACTGATCAGTGACGGGGACATAGACATCATAGTTGAACTTATAGGCGGAATTGATCCTGCAAAAGAAATAATATTGAGCGCCCTAAAAAATGGAAAACATGTTGTTACTGCAAACAAGGCGCTTCTTTCCGGATGCTGGAAGGAGATCTTTGATACTGCCGCGCAGAATGAAGTTACCGTTAATTTCGAGGCAAGCGTAGGAGGAGCGATTCCCATTATAAGGACTTTACGCGAAAGTTTCGTAGCCAATAAGATAAATACGATTTATGGAATTCTTAACGGTACTACAAATTTTATACTGACCGAGATGTCCGAGAAAGGCACTTCTTTTGATGAAGCTTTAAGTGTTGCTCAGGAAAAAGGTATTGCTGAAAAAGATCCCGAGATGGATATAAGCGGTAAGGATAGCGCGCATAAACTTGCCATACTTTCCCTTTTAGGTTTTGGCGTAAATATCTCCAATGAAGACATCTATACCGAGGGTATTGCAGATATAAGCCCCGAAGACATCAAAAACGCTGCTAAGTGGGGATACAGTGTGAAACTCCTGGCTATCGCCAAGAGCACCTCTCTAGGTCTTCAGCTCAGGGTGCACCCGACTTTGATCAAATCTTCGCGTCTATTGTCAGATGTTAAAGGTGCGGATAATGCTATCTTTGTGAGGGGGGATCTCGTCGGAGAATCTTTTCTATTCGGAAAAGGCGCAGGCAGAAAACCTACCGCAAGTTCGGTCGTAGGGGATATAGTTGATATTGCCGCAAATATTGCGACCAGCAGCGAAGGGAAATCCCTGCCGTATAACGTTAATTATGCTCGAGATAAAAAGAACATAAAACGCATGGAGGAGATATGCATTCCATGTTATCTGAGGTTTTCTGTTGTTGATAAACCCGGTGTTCTGGCCAGTATATCTTCGGTTCTTGCTGAGAACGGGATCAGCATAGCAAGCGTATCCCAGGAGGAAAGAAAAGAAGGGGAAATAGTTCCGGTAATAATTCTGACTTATGCAGCCGAAGAAGGCAGCATGCGAAAAGCTATTGAGAAAATAGACTCTCAAGACTACGTTAAGGATAAGACGGTTGTTATTCGGATTGAGGAATAGTTTGTGCCGAGTGCTGAGTGCCGAGTGCTGAGTACAATACCCAGCACCCAGCACCCAGAACTCAGTACACAAACAAGGAGAGCGTACATGGGTGTCATAGAACGATATAAAGAGTTTCTTCCGGTAACAGAGAAGACACCGGTGATCAGCATTGAAGAAGGAGATACACCTTTAATAAAGGCTGACCCAATTGCTGAAATAGTGGGCCCCGGCTATAACGTGTGGCTCAAATATGAAGGCCTTAACCCGACCGGAAGCTTCAAGGATAGAGGTATGACCATGGCTGTTTCAAAAGCGGTCGAAGAGGGTTCCGGTGCGGTAGCATGTGCCTCGACCGGGAACACTTCAGCTTCAGCGGCAGCGTATGCGGTAAGAGCGAAAATAAAATGTATAGTTGTTATCCCGGAAGGGGCAATAGCTCTCGGTAAACTCGCCCAGGCTCTTATACACGGGGCCTGTGTAATAGCGGTTAAGGGGAATTTTGATGAGGCGCTAAAAGTCGTAATCGAACTGACCGATAAATATCCCGTGACTTTGGTCAACTCTATCAATCCGTACAGGATCGAAGGCCAGAAAACCGGGTCTTTTGAGATCTGTGACAAGCTCGGGTTTGTGCCTGATTATCACGTGCTTCCCGTTGGTAATGCCGGGAACATTACAGCGTACTGGAAGGGGTATAAAGAATATAAGGGCGCCGGTAAAATAGACTCTCTTCCGAAGATGCTGGGGTTTCAGGCGGCCGGTTCAGCTCCGATCGTGGACGGTCATCCTATAGAAGATCCAAAGACGATAGCTACGGCAATAAAGATCGGTAACCCGGCCAGTTGGAAGCAAGCTGAAGAGGCAAGAGATGAATCAGAGGGACTCATCGACAAGGTGACTGATGATGAAATACTTGAAGCATATAAGTTTTTAGCAGGCAAGGTCGGGGTGTTTGCCGAACCCGCTTCGGCAGCCGGTGTTGCAGGTGTTTTCAAAAAAGCAAGGGAAGGGTTTTTCCCACCGGGCGACAAAGGGAAAAAACCGAAAAATATAGTTTGCGTCCTGACAGGGCATGGTCTTAAAGATCCTGATAGAGCCATTAAGTGCCTGGAGTCTCCCCCCGTAGTGGATGCGAATTTAGAAGCAGTGGTTGAAGCGGCGGGGATATAAGAGTTCGGACTGAATAAGGAGCAATATGAAATATATAATACTCGTACCAGATGGTATGTCCGGCCTTCCTCTCGAAGACTTGAACGACAGGACATGCATGGAGGCAGCCAATACGCCAAATATGGATATGATCGCCCGCAAAGGAATTGTGGGCATGGTAAAGAATATACCAAAAGGCATGACTCCTGCCAGCGACGTGGCTAATCTTTCGATCCTGGGATACGATCCCGAGAAGTATTATTGCGGGAGGGGTCCGTTGGAAGCCGTTAATCTGAAAGTGGAACTTGGCGAAAATGATGTGGCCTTCCGCTTTAATACGGTTACAGTAGCTAACGATAAGATGATCGATTATAGCGCAGGGCATATTAGCACTAAAGAAACGTCGATTCTGGTGGACAAGCTCGATAAAGATCTTGGCAGTGAGAAGTTCAGGTTTTATGCGGGGACCAGTTACCGCAATCTTCTCATGGTCCATTGCGACTCTCCTGCCGAAGCGGATAAGTTGTCCAAGGTGCGGTGTTTTCCTCCTCATGACATACTGGATCGATCAATATCAAAATATCTGCCAAAAGAACCTGAACTGCTTGAGATAATGGAAAGATCCAAAGCTATATTGGGAACTCAAGACATAAACAAGGTGCGCATAGATCTGGGACAGAACCCTGCTAATATGATATGGATTTGGGGCCAGGGCAAAAAACCTAATATACCGACATTTAAAGAGGCGTATGGTATTACCGGCGGCATGATATCCGCGGTGGATCTCCTTAAAGGCATGGGGCACCTGCTGGGCCTTGAAGTCGTGGAAGTTCCCGGGGCCACAGGTTATTACGATACTAATTACGAAGGTAAGGCGGAAGCCGCTCTTGATATTCTAACCGGAAAAGATTTTGTATTCGTCCATGTAGAAGCTCCCGATGAGGCGGGTCACAACGGGGATGTAATGGCCAAAATAAAGGCCATTGAGAACTTTGACAGCAAAATAACCGGCAGGATCATTGAGGCTCTTTGCGATAAAGAGGATCACAGGATACTTATCCTGCCGGATCACCCGACGCCGGTGGCAAAAAGGACGCATACATCTGATCCTGTACCGTTCGCAATGGCCGGCACAGGGATAGAGGCTGATGATGTTACGGTCTTCAGCGAGAAGTCGGCGAAAGCCGGCAGTGTACCCGTAAAACCGGGTTCGGAGTTAATGTCAATGCTATTGAATAAAGGATAATGCCATGAAAACAAAAGGTATAATAGTACAAAAATACGGCGGGTCAAGTGTAGCAAATCCTGAAAAGATAATAGGTGTGGCAAAAAGGATCGCCGCTACAAGGAAAAAAGGATATGACGTTGTTGTGGTTGTCTCCGCGCTTGGAGGGACCACTGACGGCTTGATAAGACTTGCGGGTGAGGTTACCGAATCTCCTTCGGAGAGGGAGCTTGATATGCTCATGGCTACCGGTGAGCAGGTTTCAGTTGCGCTTCTTGCCATGGCCCTGCACAGGCTGGGACAGGAAGCGATCTCGTTTACCGGCGCCCAGGTAGGCATAATAACGGATTCCTCCCATACTAAAGCGAAGATCATTGATATCTCGACAGGAAAGATAAGGCAGGAACTCTCCAAAGGAAGGATCGTTATTGTCGCGGGGTTCCAGGGGATCAATCTGGACCAGGAAATAACAACTCTGGGAAGAGGCGGTTCTGATATGACGGCTGTTGCGCTTGCGAAAGTCCTGAATGCCGGCATGTGTGAGATCTACAC
>JABMSC010000157.1 GCA_013204685.1 Candidatus Omnitrophota bacterium
AACTTTTCTTTTACCTCTTTTTCTCCGTATAATTTGTCTCCGGAAGTGTGCAGGCTTAGAACTTTCACGCTTTTATCGACTAACTGCATCGCATCTTTATCGCTGGTAACAACGGTTACCGAAACCCCTTTTTTCTTGGCCTCTTCAGAAAGTGTAGCTATTATGTCGTCTGCCTCGTACCCTTCCATCTCGAAAATGGGTATTTTATATGCCTCTACTACTTCCTTGATCCTGGGCATCTGGCTTACCAGGTCATCCGGCATAGGCTTTCTGTGCGCTTTATAATCTTTGTATTCCTTATGCCGTATGGTCGGGCCTTTCATATCAAATGCAATAATAAGCATTTGGGGCTCGTATTCTTTGATGATCTTCATCATCATATTAATAAACCCGTATATTGCGTTCGTAGGAAGCCCCTTGGAAGTCGTCAGTTCCTGTATGGCATAATAGGCCCTGTAACAAAGCGAGTTTCCGTCTATTAAAAAAATATTTTTTCCTTTTTTGCTCATATTTAGTGATTAAATAAAAGATTGGGTTTTAGGATGGCATATATGTAATTATAATTTGCTCGATTTCAACAAACACTTGTTCCGGCTTTAATATTTTGTATGGAATTTTCTTTTGGCGAGTTCTCCGATTGCGTATATTATATTATAATTAAATAAGTTGTCAAGAATAAATGCTTGCCGCTACAAACCCTCCTTTAATTTGTCAAGAGACTTCCGGAGATGTCTTGCCTGCTTCAGTATTTTGTCCTTATCAGAGCGGCCTTCTTTGAGGTCTTCTCCCAGTTCACCGGCTGCATCCAGCGCGGTTTCGACCTCCTCGAGGGCCCTTCCTCTCTGCCGATCCAACCTGGACGCCAGGCTGTTAAGCGAAGACGCGACGTCCTTAAGTTCATCTTTTTTTCTCAATTTAAGCTTAACATTATATTTGCCCCTGGAGATCTTAATAATGAACTTTTGTATGCGGTAGATCGGTCCGGCTATTCTGTTGGATAGCACCAGGCCAATAAGCACCACAAGAAGCCCCAGAGGTATTAACCTGATGACGAGAACCATATTCGCTTCCCTGATTATATCCATCAAAAGCCCTTGCGGATACACGACAGCTAATCTTTCGCCTAACATTAGCAAGATGGTCGTATATACCGTATATCCCGTAATGACAGCCGTTAAGAACATGCCGATAAGGATCAATCCTACATACCTGATCTGTATGCTCTTAGCAATAAAAAGGCGGACGCGTCTCTGGAATTTAGTCATTGTATTTAGTCCATGGTTCGGGGTTCGTGGTTCGCGTATCGTGGTTCGGTTATCAGTTATCGGTTATCGTGTTTTGGGTATCGGTTTTCGGTCCCCGATCCACGAACAAGCCAGGCGAGCAACAAGGAGAGCGAGCTAGTTGCCCCGAATAACGAACCACGAATCACGATAACCGAACTACGATACCCGACATACACCACTCACCCCCACACAGTTACATCCCTGTATACAACCAGCTCTACTTTCTCTCTCTGGTTTTTACGTATGAACTCAAAGATTTGAGACATCGGCATATAACGGACATTTCGGCCGTTTATCCTCTCGACAAGATCCCCCTCCATTATCCCGCAATTCTCGAAGGGTCCATCCGTGAATGTTTTAAGGAGAACTACACCTTCCCTGCGGAGTTTAAGAACTGCCCCTATGATCTTTTTGTAATTCGGAGGGATCAAACCGAAGAATGAAGCCTTCGATGAAGCCAGGACCGGTTCAAACGTTTTTTCGACTGTTATTTTGACCTCTCCCGAAGCCAGAAGCAGTTCACTCACCTCACCGGTATCCATATAAGCCGTCATCTGGCCCCATACTGCAACGATCTTGTCTCCCGGGGCGAGTCTTTGCCCGTCGGTTTTCTGTTTTCTTTTGACTATGCGCTTTACGGAAACATGCTTCTCGCCCTGCAGCAGTTCCAGGCCGAGTTCGGTCAGCAATTTCTCTTCGGCAGTCGGCATGCCGGGTCCCGACGATATTTTCTCTCTTCCTATCT
>JABMSC010000013.1 GCA_013204685.1 Candidatus Omnitrophota bacterium
CGCCCGGGCCATATCCACCAATTCACGCGTCTTTTCTATAACCTCGGATGGAACAGAGTATATGCCCTTCTCCCAGGTGGAAATGGTTCCGCCGCTGAAAGGCCTAGGCCGGTCCAAAATGGTTGCAAGGGTTTTTCCAAATTCTTCCTGGCTAAGCCCTAATTGTTTGCGTAAAGATTTTAGTATCTGGCCATCTGTGTTCTCCACCACCCGGGCCATATCCACCAATTCACGCGTCTTTTCTATAACCTCGGATGGAACAGGTCTTATACCCCTCTCCCAGGTGGAAATGGTTTCCGGCCGTATAGTAGGCCTAGGCCAGTTCAGAGCGGTTGCAAGGGTTTCTCCAAATTCTCTCTGGTAAAGTCCTAATTGTTCACGTAAGGATCTTAGTATCTGGCCATCTGTTTTCTCCTCCGCTCCGGCATTATCGTCGCGTGTTGCCTGCCCCGTTAGAGATTTCGAAGAAAGCTTTAACGGGGGCGCGGTATCGACCTCCCCTGTGTCATGTTTGATCAGGTCGGTAAGACCTTTGTCCACTTCCCCGAATATTTCCCTCTGCAGGGCTCTTAAGAGGTAATGGGGATTTTCGGGGTCTTTTTTAACCTGTCTTGTGGCGTCTTCTCTTGTCAGCTTAACCGGCTGGCCTATCCGCTTACCGTCTATCGTAACAATAATGGCATCATTTTCCAGTTTTAGCTTTAATCCCTGACCTCTGAGAAGATGCCTCTTGAGAAGATATTCGCCTATTTCATGGAAATGGGCTATTACACTTTCCGGTCCTGTGGTAAGAGAATCATGGAGGGCGATCATGTTATTTTCAGGCGAGGCGAAACCGAAGAGATCTTCGATGAGCGTATCATAAGCATAAAGCTCAGGCGGTGATTTTTCAAGCAGGCTCAGCATCGCAAGAAGAATATCCTTGTGCCCATGGTCTATGCTGCCAGCGTGATCTATTAGCATTTTTAAATTAGTAACATCGAAAACACCTTGATGCTTAAGATCAAATTCATGGATCTGCCCCTTAGAATCCTTCGCCTGTGCCTTTAGACTTCCCTGGCTTTTTATGATTTTTTCTAGATGCGCGCGTTTACCGATCTGAGGTGATTCTTCCTTATGCACGGTTACCGTTGCCTTATCCCTGTCACCGCTCTGAAAGGTCAATGTAGACTCTACCGCTCTTGCATTTTTACCAATTTGAGCAGCTTTACCTGCTGGCAACGCCTTTTGGATCAATATCTGCCTTCTTACATATCTTCCGCTTCCTATCGGTTTATCTTCACAGACCCGGAAACCGGTACCGGGGTCATCGTTTGCGACTCTGGGATTGTAGTATCTGATCTTGAACGCGCCGGCGTTTATTATGACTTCGGCGGAAGCATCCGAACCGGGCATTATGTTGGGAAGATGTTCCTGATATTCCAAAGGGAGGTCTTTATTATTTTCCAGATCAATTATAAGTTTTTCAACGGTCGGAAGAAAACGTGAACTATGACAGTAGTATGGATCGCTCTCAAGTTCCGTAAGGTGTCTTGTGAGGTAGCCGGCGCAGGCGGCAAAAAAACCGTCATCTTTCCGGAGACCGGTAAATAATGTTTGTGACTGTAGATTGAAGCCCTTTGCAAGCTCGGGGTTGGCCCACACCACACTCTGCCATAAAAGCAGGGCGCTTAATGATATGGATATTGTTTTAATAATTTTATTGTTACACATATTGTTCATTTATATGCTTTTTTCCTTTTTTTTCTCCTAACTTAAGTAACAATGTTACCATATATAAGAGTATAAATCAATATCCTCCTATATAGCTTTTTTATACCCTAACAATTGTCTTTTTTGGATTAGATTAGTAGATAGAGTAGGATTATGTAACTACTTGTAAATGAAGAAATTAATGTCGCGAACAGGAACTATCTATTATTATCATTGTTCAATACATTGGGTAAAGTAACCAGAGAAGATATGATCAGTTGAGTATTAATTCGTCCAGCTTGCGCTTCGGAACGTGATGGACCTTATTCTCGTCACGATAATACTTTATATCGCCGCCTTCTTTGATGTCTTCCAGGACCACTTTTTCGACGGGTTTCCCGAGAGCTATTACCAGCAATATTTCGTACCGGTCAGGAATATTCAATTTTTCTTTTAGTTCTTCCCTCTTAACCGAGCCAAGTATACATCCGCCGAGACCTTTTTCCACGGCTCCCAGAAGCATGCTCTGTGCCGCTATCCCGTGATCACAATAAAAATTTTTCGATATACCGGTATCCCCAAGTATGATTATATAAGCGGAGGGTCTTTCACCTTCAGAAGGCTGACCGCCTCCGGGCAGATACCCTGCCCAGCTTAAAGAAGGAAATATCAGATCGTTCTTGTCAGGCGTACATAACAACTTAAACTTCAGCGCCTGCTGATTCCGGGCTGATGGGCAAAAGCGGGCAAGTTCGACAAGCTCCATTAAAAGATCTCTGGTTATTTCATGGCTTTCATCAAACCTTCTGTAACTCCTGGACTTCTTAATAATATCCTTGATCATCACATCTCCCTATTATCTTTTAAACCGATACGCCGAGAAAACCTCCCGGCACGTACAGAAGTTGCCAAGATGGCATAACGCAAATACATCTGTTACAAATTCCAAAGACGGCACCTCAAGGGTCATCTCCCCGGCCCCGAGAGTAATATGCGGCTGGTAATTCTCGAAGCTGGATTTGATGGGAAATTTTTTTATGTAATGCAATGTGAGGTCATTGATAAATTCGCCGGTGTCCCTTGAAAACATTGCCGGTTCCACTGTATAGCTGAAAAATGGCGCCAGCCTTATCATGACTATTTCGTGTAAAACCTCGATATCACGGATCTTTTCGATCTTCCAGGTGGCTTCCGCGCTCTTTGCGGAAACTGTCGTCAGGCCCATAGGCACAAAACTTTCCGCTATATCTTCCAATATCCGGCTTACATTCGACATATCCCTTTTCTTTATGCAGCCCATACCAAGCGTGATATGCGGAATGCATTTTTCTTCGCCGAGCACTATGTCGCTGTTTCCTTCTTCGATCAATTTACGATTGATATCCATTGCCTTCCTCATTATCTCAGACGGCGGCAACAGTACAATATCACATGCGATCATGATCTCTCCCCTGAAACATTGTATCCCACCAGATCATTACCGATATATAGTATCACAAAACCCGATATGGTCCCTATACACGCCCCCGCAAGTACATCCATTGGAAAATGCACCCCTAAATATACACGAGACAGGGCAACAAGAATGGCAAGCGGATAGAAGAGATACCATCTTTTGAAATACCCCGTTAATATGACTGCCGCGGCAAAGGCTATAGACGCGTGACTTGAGGGGAAGGAAAACCCGCCTCCCGGCAGGAGAATATTGGCATCGGGCATAACAAGGAAAGGACGCGGCCTGCCTACCAGGTCCTTCAGGATGTATGAAACATTGCTTGCCAGCGCCAGTCCCGCCATAAGGATAAAACCCGACTGTCTTATCTCTTTCCTTCTAAAAGCCAGCATTACCAGAGAAAGAATGAAAATAAATCTACCGCTCCCCAGTTCAGTGATAACCGGCATCACACTGTCCAAAAGAGGACTGCTTGAGATCTTATTAACACTGTAAAATATTGTATTCTCGATATTCATTAGCATATTAAGCTCCCTTCGTAGTTGTAGGGAAGAATTTGCCCCACTACTTATCCCTTAAGCACTGCCTCCAGTTCTTCCGGAGAATTCAGCTTCTCAACCCCCGGTATATCC
>JABMSC010000158.1 GCA_013204685.1 Candidatus Omnitrophota bacterium
CGGCTTACAGCAAAAGAAACAACAAGCCGAAGGCGCCATAGAAGCGGCACGCCAGAAGCATGCCGCCCTTGAAGAAACGATACTTGCAAGACAGAGTGATATCTCCGCCCTTGAAGAAAGGATCAGGAGTTTGCGCCAGACCGCCGAGGCAACAAGCGAAGAAAATGAGAGAAAGATAGATGAGCTAAGGACGGCGCAAGAAGAAGCGGGAGCAAGACTGAAGGATATGGATGAAGCCATTCGCAGACAGGATGAGGGTGTGGTAGCGTTGCAAAGGGAAGCCGAACAAGCCCAGCTGCGGCTGGACGCGGTCACAAAAGAAGCTGCCATGGCGGAGACGGCCCTGTTGGAAACAAAAGAGGCAAAAGAGGCTGAAGCGGCGCAGTACGAAGAAAAGATCTCCGGTTTAAGATTGCGGTACGAAGAACTGAACGCCAGAGTGATCTTGCTGAAATCGCAAAAAAGTCGGCTTGAAAGGACCGTAAGCGAAATAGAAGAAACAGTTCAACCGGACCGGTCTGAACCAGAAAAAGCAGAGGACCAGCCGACGGAACCACAGTTGAGTGAACTTTTCGGATTAACAGCATCCATGGGTGTTTCTGATTATAGCTGCTTTATAGAATGGGTTTCCCCTGAGGCGTCTAATGAACCGACCGTTACTTTCGACTACGATAAACTGCGCAGTGAAACAGGTATTGAGGCGCCCAATGACAGTGAACAGCTGATCGCACAGTCATCCGAAAAAGAGAAACATTTGCCTGATCTCAGCAGGGGGTTAACGGGTTTAATAGAACATTACGTCGAAGCCAATAAACACCAGGGGCGGACGAATTATATGGATGTGGGAGGTACAGGATGCGCGGCAACTGAAGCATCTGCAAGGTATGGGCCGCTGGGACTGAAAACGTTCGTTATGGGCGAAGAGGAGAAGAAAATTGAAGGTATGTCCGGACAGTTTTCGCCTGTCCGGGGAGATATTTCGCAGGTCAGCACTCTTGAGAGAATGGATATAATCACTCATTTCGCGTTGGCCCGGAACATAAATGATCCGAGCCACGCGATACATAATATGCACAATTCACTCAAGAAGGGCGGCATCCTGTTGGGGGCGTACATCATGCCTTCGGACGACGCGGCAGCCATTAAAAAACTTCGCAATACCCTGGAGAGTTTTACAGGGCTTATTCCGAATTCAGATTATAAGATAATGGATCAGGACCACGTCCTTATATTTACGTTTTATGCCGTCAGAACCGATGATGAAAACATTACTTTCAGTTATCAGCCGACCGAAGCGGTTGGTACTGCTGTTACGGAAGCCTCTGGAACAGATGATGAACAACCGGTCGAACCTCCCAAAGTTGTCGACAGACCCTATTTTAACGAACTCACAGCAGAAAGATCCAAAGAGCTGTTGCATGCGGTATCCGGAGAAGATCCGAAAAACGATGACCGAAGCAGCTTCGGCATGCTGCCGTTTCTGAAGAAAATATTGGCGCCAAAAATGAACAAAAAAGTTTACGCTGTATTGATAGCTCCTTTTGTTGAAGGCCCCCTGTTCTTTATTCTGCCAGTGGTGATAGCCGCGTCATGCTTCGGTCTCGCAAGTCCGTGGACAGTGATCGTTATGCTCTTCGTGCGTCTGGCATTCTTTTTACTTCATCCGGGAGCGCTCACACATACTTCTCGGGAAAAAAAGATCATTCCTTTTTGTGCTGCTTTTACGGGGCTTCTTTGTTCCGCTATTCCTTTCATTGATAGGGTAATTCTCGAACCCACCACTGGGGCATTTTTCTTCCCCACTAAGGATGGGTTATTAATTGCGGAAAAATACATTGTTCTTTTACTTTCTCTTAGCGAAATTTTCTGCCATAGTCTTCTTAACTTGATAGCGATCTTTATGAAACTCGCCCCGGCGACTATATCATTCAGCAGGCGCATTATAAAGGGTGAAAAGAAGAGAGGGCAAGACGGTCCCGGTACTTATTACGGGATAACCGTTCTTTTGCCGGTGTCCGCCTATGAGGGGCTCGAGGCTGCAGGCAGTATCAGTGAGCTGAGAGAAATAAACGAAGTTACAGAAGTAGTTCCCTATGAGCCTTCCGCCGATAAAAAAGACGTCATAGATGCAGCGTTATCAAAAAGCGTTCCGGGTATTGTGGTCTTTGTAAACGAAGACGCTCTGGAAGAGGAGAACGCAGATGCGCTTGAAGTGATAAAGGATCTTATAAAAAAGACATCATCTGATGTAGCGCCGAAACTGAAGGAACTCGCAGGCGAAAAAACCGGCGAAGACCGAAACGGGACCGCCGCACAGGCAGCATCGCAACTTATGTCCAACAAAGAGGTTACAGCTGAGGATGTTTCCGGACTTTCATTAACCCATGATCAGACAAAAGCGGTAGCTGAATTAGCGATAAAGGTCCTTCCCGACGGCATGTCCTACAGGTTGAGTGAGATGAGCATGAACCAGTTGGTCAAGCGCCAGATGCAGCTTGAAAAGACATATGACTCTTTCTGCAGGGAGCCCGTAACGTCGACCAAACGTATGGTATATTCTCCCGCCGCGCTTGAAGCAAGAGCCAAAGACCACTACCTCATCCATTTCGCGGACGGCAAGGATCTGCTGGAGCCAACCGGACGCGGGATAGTCCCGGCTGGCTTTGAGATACAAAGGAGGCGTCATGAGATGAGGATTAAAAGAGGCGAAGACCGCCAGCATGACAAGTTCTTTATAGTTGCTCCGAGAAAAGAAATGTCCGCAGTGGAACTGAAGACCTTTAAAGAAAAGGTAATAAAGTGCTGGATGCTCGAAGGCGTGGTGGACGGCGACGATATCACCATACTTCCGAGACAGGACGATATGTATACCACGAGCATGATATTTGAAAGGATGAAAGAAGAGCTTATAGAACTGCAGGCAGTAGACGCTGAGAAGGCGGACAGGATCGCATCAAGAACGGGTTTTCGATGCATAACCGGCGGACTTCGTTATGATGAAGAAGCGGAAGAAAAAGCCCTGCTGCAGGTAGGCATCAAACCTGGGGCCGCGAATAACATAAACCAGTATGAGTTCTTTGTGAACCTGCTGCTTGCGGATGATGCCAGAGGGGTCAAATTCGAACGGGGAAGACTTGTTATCTATGTCCCAGAAGCGGTTGCCGTAGATCTTGAAAAAATGCTCCAAAGATACGAAAAATACGTAAGTGAAGTAATGAAAAAGGCCTAAATGTGTCGGAATTTAAACTGACCTTATAATTAATATAATTGATTTTCAAAATGATTATAAATTACTTTCAGTCCGTAAGTTATTGTAAAGCATATAGTTAGAAAGCGAAGGAATGTTCCCAAAGTTTCTTGGTTAGGATGCAAAATAGTTAGCATATGATTTGTTGACTTTAGCCGGAGTTCATTATATACTTATATATAGTTATATGTAAAGTTTTCAAAAGTAAGCTTAACAGACAAAACAGGTGAAGGCGGAAATGGCTCTTATCCTGTATTTTTGTCTGATCCGTTAGAGGAAACTGATCTAACGGGGTTCAAATAAGAAGGAGAAAATAATGAGTAGCAGTAGACTTAAAAACTCTTTACTTTTCAAGACGGCCAGCATATTTCTGGTCTTTTCATTCTTGATGTACAATACGGCTTTCTCTGCGGTCCAAGGCAAGCTCACAGCGCCTGAAGCTGCTGATGCAAAAGCAATTCTGGCAGTGGACGATATAGGTATTGCCATTGACGCCGGCACCGTGAAGTCGAGATATTCGGGTGCCTCAGGAAAAGTTATTGTACACATACAGGATGCTCACTGTAACTTTGAAGCCCAGACCAATATAAACAAGATGCTGGACCAGCTTTCAAAAGAATGCGGCATCAACATGATATCCGTGGAGGGCGCCGAAGGTATTGTTGACACCGCATGGTTCAAGGCTTTCCCTGATGCTGAGATCCGCAAAGAAGTTGCCACTTACTTCATGAAGAAAGGCGAGATCACCGGGGCAGAATTCTTTTCCATTACTTCTGATTATGACGGCAGCATATTCGGAGCCGAGACAAGAGAGTATTACGTCCAGAACCTCAGATCATTTACGGAAGTTTACCCTCACAAAGAGACGATCGAAAAATATTTTACTAACCTTAGAATGATCGCCAACAGGCTTAAAGCTATAGTTTACCCCAGGGAACTTAAAGCGCTCGATTCGAAGATAAGGGCTTTTGATGATAAAGAACTGGAACTCAGCGATTTCGCTGCGTATCTGAACAGAAGCATCAAAAGGAACAAGATAGATATAAAAAAATATCCTAACTTTGAAAAACTCACCCAGACACTTGAATACGAAGACAAAATAGACTTTGATATCGTTGACGCCGAAAGAAGCGCCTATATCGACGCGCTGTCCGAGAAGCTCACCAAAGAGCAGATGACCGAACTTGTTGCCGAAAGTATCAGGTTCAAAAAAGGACACATAAAAGCGGTAGATTTTTATACATATCTCAGGGATAAAGCTAAAGAGCACGATATCGCCATAGTCCAGGAATACACGAACCTTTTCTATTACTATATATACACAAAGCTTTATGCCGGCATAGACAATGAAGGGCTTTTTAAAGAGATCGACAGGATCGAAAGGGCTCTCAAAGAAAAGATGTTTACCGATGACACCCAGAGAAAACTTGATAAACATTCAGAAATGGTAGACATGTACATTGACCTGGCAAATATAGAATTGACGAACGAGGACTACGATCTTTTCAATCAATATAAAGGCGAATTTTCGATCCAGGATACACTGGACTTTATAGGCACCCTAAGCTCAAGATACAACCTGAATTATTCCATTGATACCCTGCCATCCCAGATAGGCACTAACATGCCGAAGATGATAGCTTTCTATGAGATCGCCATGAAAAGGGACCATGCCCTTATTGATAATACCCTAAAGCAAATGGAATCCGAAGGCAAGGACAGATGTGTTCTTATAGCAGGGGGTTTCCATACAAGAGGAATAAAAGACCTTTTAGAGAAAAAAAGCATCTCTTACATTGTTGTAACCCCGAAGATCACAAAGGACGTTGAAACACCTTATATAAAGGTTCTTACAAATCAGAGGACCTCGTTAGAAGACATTATAACTGAAAGCGCGGCAGTCCCGGCAGCGGGCATAACGGCTTCACGTGAGGAGATAATCCGCCGGAAGGATGATCTGGTCGCCGCGCCGAACAGGGTTTTCTGGACGATCAACATGCTTCTTAAGGATAGAGCGAGCTTGGAAAGGTTATCCAGAGAAATAGGCGCAGTCGAAGTTACAGAAGACGGCCAGGTAGTTAGGAGGACGCTTCTTGATGCGACTGAAGAAACTTACAAAGATATCGTCAGCGGAGTTATAGCCGGATGGCTCTTAAGTATAAGAGATGAAGAGGTTGATGGTGAGATGATAGTCTCTAACGACCAGTGGCAGGAAGCAGTACGAAACTGGAGGGCACTGCTCGCTGGGTACCATGACAAGGTTGCAGCCGGCGAAAGTGACACAGAACTTGATGTAAAAATAAAACAGGCAATAAGAGATAAATTCTACGAGATATTCGAGGGCCAGAGACTTATCGATCACGGGATAGTGAACGATTACATAATAGGAAATTTGCCCAAAGGTCTTTACGGAGAAACCCTTAAAGTAAGGCAGGATAACCTTCAGCGCTTGTTTCCCGATACACAGGTGAGTGAAGAATACAAGGTAAGCGCCAGGGTTATCCCGATAGAGGGACTTTATGAAGCGACAGGATTGAAGGCCCAGATAGGATTAGGTCAGGCTTACGGCGAACCTGTCATTTACGTGGACAGTAATTTTGAAAATGATGAAAACGTCCTGAACCATGAGCTTTACGAGATAAGCAAGTGGGCAGAGAAACAGCGGGAGCTTCAGCGGGAGCTTGGGATTACTCCGGACAAAATGCGCGGATGGATAACCTTACCGGACAATATAGACGAAGCGAGACGTCTCGGAAACGAGTGGCACCGGAATAATCCGCATTCTGTCGCCGATCATCGTCCGGACTCTATCATGTTCGTTTATTCCGAAGTGGATGATATTATCCTGGCGGCGAATGCACAGGACCGGCAGGAAGCGCAGGAAAACAGAAGGGCTAACCTGAGTGAAATACGCGAAATTGTGGCTGATTCTAAAGGGACGAGTGAAGTTCTCGCGGTTACTAATGAAGGAGATAGTGGCATAGTCGAAGCAGATCTGAGCCAATTGAGATCCAAGATCTTCAGGAGAGATGGTAACGTCAAGATCAAGGCGCATGAAGAAGTCACGCGGCGCGGTCAATTCCTGGGGCTTCTTGATGCCATGAACGGTTTTGGTGATTTTGATAAAGATAGCGTGAGTCTTGGTATTATGATGCCCGGACAAGGCACCAGGATGAGCCCTGCGACACAAGGCAACTATGGTATAAAGCCGTTCATCCCCATGCTTATAAGAACTGACAAAGACAGCCCGTGGCTTTCAGGCGCTACGGCGTCTTTATATACATGGGGACTTGTGGCGTATTATCTTGAGCAGATGGGGTTCAGGGGAATAGCATGGAAATGGGGCGACGAACCTCAGGTCGCGTCTAACAGGCTCAAAGCATTGCTTGATTCAGGCGTAGATATGTCCGAAACCGATGTTATCCGTTTCGGATCCAAAATTCTTGTTACCGAAGACCTGGCACGGAACAAGGAATGGCTGAGTGCTGAAGAAGACGGGACCTTGATCGCGAATGTAAGAAGGAGGGAACGTGCGGCACTGCTCGACAAGCTTGGTATTGAAGACACTCCTGACGCCAAAGCATATGTGCATATAGGCAGCCCGGCTTTTTCCTATATATTTTACGAAGAGGCAAGAGAAGTGTTCAAGGACGTTCCCCAGGGGTCCTGGC
>JABMSC010000159.1 GCA_013204685.1 Candidatus Omnitrophota bacterium
GAAGATAGAAGATAGAGTCGGGGAGCTGGACGATGAAAAGGTCATTGGGCTTATTCAGAAGATGGCCCGGCAGCACAAAGAATCTATTGAACAGTTCCGCGAGGGCGGGCGTGAAGACCTTGTAAAGAAAGAGACAGAGGAGCTGGCAGTGGTCGAAACTTTTCTTCCGGAACAGATTTCCGGGGATGAGCTTGCCGGCATAATTTCTGAAGCTATAAACCAGACTGGGGCATCGTCACCTACAGATATGGGCAAAGTGATGAGCGCAGTTATGGAAAAAGTCCAGGGGCGTGCTGATGGAAAGGTTATCAGTCAAATGGTGAAAGAGAGGTTATTATGAACTTTAAGATGTTTCTTGCTGTTTTTATGGTTTTTTCTTTCTTGCTGGTTCCAGTTGCTTATTCTGATCCAGCTGAGGGCCAGGGAGGTGAAAGCTCCGAGTTCACGGTCGGGCATACCCTTAGGACGCTCATTAATTATCCGGCGTTTCTCATCCAGAAAACCGCAGAGCTTATTGAGAACACTCTCAACGGTACGGCAGACACCGTGAAAGGTACGGTAGTGGCGACCGGCGAGACGCTTACCGGTGACGTGGGAAAGGCCCCGGGTATAGTCACAACACCGTTAACAGGAACCGCTGTTGGGGCTAAAGATGTGGTCGTAGGGGTTGCAAAAGTGCCCATGGAAGCGGGAGCGGAAACGGAAAAATATACCGACTAACAGTGCTGTCGGCAAGCCTCAGTTCCTGCAGCTCTTTAACGATTTCGTTTTTTGTCAGGCCAGGGAAAGGATCACCCCTTGCAATATAACCAGGGAGTAACAGGGCAATAAATGGACATTGCTATTTTTGCATTTCTTTTAATATCTTCAGCTTTTTTTTCAGCTTCAGAAACAGCCTTTCTTTCTTTAGGCAAATTCAAACGTAAACAGATAGAGGACATGGACTCACCTTCAGCCAGAAGAGTTGTGGCTCTTTTGTCCGACCCGCACAAACTTTTAGTTACCATCCTTGCAGGAAATACTCTCGTGAATATAGCAGCCAGTGCTATTTTGGCGGATCTTTTTTATAACGGCATGGGAAAAAGAGAAGAGGCCGTATGGCTTTCCATAGTCTCTATGACTCTCATAGTGCTTATTTTCGGGGAAGTTGCTCCCAAGATGTTTGCCCTGGCAAACAATGAGAGAGTTTCCTTTTTTGCTTCAACGCCGCTGAAATTTCTCGAGAAGCTGTTTACCCCCATACGGGTGGTTTTAAGCGGCATTTCGTATTCTCTGGTAAAGTGGCTCGGGGTTAAAGCATCGTCCGAGGAGTCCCCGATAACCGAACAGGAAATAAAGACGCTCTTTTCAGCCGGCAAAAAAAGCGGGGTTGTGAAAGAAAAAGAAAAAGATATGATAGACAGCATACTGGAGTTTAAAGAGCTGAACGTGGCGGATATTATGACACCGCGCATTGATGTCGAAGCGCTTGATTTAACTAAGCCAAGAGAGGAGATAGCCGACCAGATAAGGGATAGCAGGTATTCCAGATATCCGGGGTATATACATACGCTTGATAACATTGTAGGGATCGTACGGTCCAAGGATTTTCTCCTGGAGGAAGATGTGCCGGTCAAGGATCTGGTCACCAGGCCGTTTTTTGTTCCGGAGAGCATGAAAATAGATGATCTTCTTCAGGGGCTTCAAAGCAAAAAAACACACATTGCTGTGGTTACAGATGAGTACGGCGTGACTTCAGGAATAGTGACGATAGAAGATGTTCTTGAAGAGATAGTCGGTGAGATAAGGGACGAGCATGATTATGAGGTCCCAAAGATAAGAAAGCTTGATCAGAAAACATTTGAAGTGGATGGTTTGACTCATATTGATGAAGTGAACGGGGAAATAGGGATAAACATCGAAACCGATGAAGTGGACACAATAGGCGGTTATCTGGTTCTCGAGATGGGAGAGATCCCTCAGGCCGGAGACAGTATTGCGATCAACGGATTTATTCTTACCGTGAACGATGTATCAAATAACAGGATAACGAGGGTTACGGTGGAAAGAGTCGCGAAAGAGGAGGGGGAAGGCGAGGAAGGGTAGAATCAGGATATCTGGTCATCGGGTTATCGGGTGATCAGGATGATTGCGGCCCTACAACCTGATGTCTTGATATCCCGGTACCCTGATAACCTAAGATGCGTTTAACATTATTTTTATTATGATCACACTCTACACACTATTGATACTTGCAGCAATTGCCATGCAGGCCTTTTTCACGGCTTCGGAGATGTCGCTTACCAGCGTGAACAGGGTAAAACTCAAGGATCTTGTCGACAGCGGTGATAAGGGAGCTCTCGGGCTGAACAGCTTCCTGAAAAAGAAAGGCGGATTTTTGGGAGCAACGCTTGTTGGGACCAACATAGCAGTTGTGGTTTCTTCCGTCGTGGCCACGCGTATATTTGCTGAATATTTTGGAGTTGGTGCCGCGCCTCTTGTCGCAACGATTTGCATGGTTCCGATAACACTTGTTTTTGCCGAGATCGCCCCAAAGATGATCGCCCGGCAGTTTGCCATGCCTGTAGCTTTGAAGGCGGTGGGCCCGTTAAGGACCTTTCAGAAAATTTTCTATCCATTAATAGTGGCGGTTAATTTTGTGGCCAGGGGACTCATTATGCCGTTTGGAAAGCGCCTGGCTCCCGAGGATATGACGTTTTCAAAAAGTGATCTTAAAAAACTTCTTATCCTGGGGCATGAGACCGGAGAAGTCGAAGCTGATGAGGTGGAACTTATACACAAGGTCCTTGATTTTGGGGCGAAAAAGCTGGAGAAGATCATGGTCCCGCTTTACACGGTATCATCCATCAGGGCGGACGATACCGTGGACAATCTAAAACGGCTTGTAGCTTATACGGGATATTCGAGGATACCTGTATATCGAAAAGATAAGGATAATATTATTGGAATAATAAATATATATGATATACTTTTTTCAGAAAAAGAAGACGGAGAGGAAGCGTTTGTTGAGGATTTTATCCGGGAGCCGGTTTATCTCAGCAGAAAAGATGGACTTGATATAGCGCTGGCGCGTCTACGTCACAAAAAACAGCCCATGGGCATAGTGGTGAATGACGGTGAAGAAGTGGCGGGTATTGTCACCATTGAAGACATGCTGGAAGAGATTGTGGGTGAGATCGAGGACAGATAGCTCACAGAGTTGTGCCGGGTGCCGGGTGCTGAGTGTGTTTTTAATGATACTCGGAACGCAGAACTCCCCGTTACAAATTCCGAAGGAATTTCTAACGGGACAGGCAGCACAAACATATGAGCTGTTAGCTCACTAAATTATTGGAGACAAACATATGGATTTTATATTTCTGATCCCTTCTATGGTTATAATCGTCATATCTGTCTTTGTAGTAAAAATTGCAGCTGTTGCTTTGAACCTTACAGGGATGGACGAAAAAAAGGCTTTTTTTCAGGCAATGTCAGCATTTACAGGGACCGGGTTCACTACGCGGGAATCGGAACTTGTTATGAACGATGAGATAAGACGCAGGATCATAATCATACTGATGGTGCTGGGAAACGCAGGTTTTATTACCGTGATAACGACACTTATGCTTTCATTCAGGAAGGCCGGAATAGCACCTGTTCTTGGTAACATTGCAATTATACTTGCAGTAATAGTTGTTCTTATCGCGGTTTTTTCGCACAAGGGGATCACCCGGAGACTTACAAAAAGAATACAGGCGAGGCTGGTAAAAAGCTCCACATTTACCAAGCGGCCCGTGGAAGAGATCTTAAGGCTTGCAGAAGGGTATGGTGTTGCCGAGGTAACGTTGAATGAAAATTGCGTAGATATCGGCAAAGCGCTTTCGGAATCTTCGTTCAGACAGAAAGACATTTTGATAATGGCCATTGAACGCGGTACGGGTGTGATCCCGGCTCCCCATGCATCTGACCGTCTTATGTTGAACGATGCTTTGATCTGCTACGGAAAACTGGAAAATATCGATAGGATCGGGAAGGGGAAGCAGAAGGAAACAACTAGCGAATAGGGGCAAGGGTAAGCGTTAAGCGGTGTATGTCGGGTATCGGGTATCGGGTTTCGGGGATCGGGTTTCGTGTGTGGACGATACACGATAACCGAATCACGAAAACCGAACTACGAACTTATTCTGTGAACCGTGAGTTGTGAACTGTGAACTTTTCAAATTTAATACATTGGAGGATTATATGAAAAAAGGTATTTTTGTTATGTCTTTACTGCTGCTAGTAGTGGTCTTATCAGGTTGTGGAGAGACACTGCACGGAATGTGGAAAGATACCACAAGGATAGGCAAAGGAGTTAAAACTGTTTTTGTAAGTGATCCGGGGACTGTGGGGAATTAGGGCAACCCAGCACTCAGCACGCAGAACTCAACACTAAAAAATGTGCCGAATTGGAGAAAAGGGCCAGGCAAGGGTCATTCGCGAAATCAGCTGATCCTTACTCCTGGCCCTTTATTGCGACATGTCCAAACCAATAGATATCAAAAAAAAGATCCGGA
>JABMSC010000160.1 GCA_013204685.1 Candidatus Omnitrophota bacterium
AAAATACTCAACAGTAAGCCCCTGTAGCTCAGCTGGATAGAGTACTGGCCTCCGAAGCCGGGAGCAGAGGTTCGAATCCTCTCGGGGGCGCCACAAAAAAACCTCATAGTATTACGCTACGAGGGTTTTTTATGCGCGGCGGCCTCGAGAGGATTCGAAGGGAGATACCGAGCCTTCAATAAAGGGAGCTTGCGAGCCGGCGAGCAAGCGACTTCCAGCGAGGTATCGGGTGGCCGACCGGAAGGCGAAAATATTTTCTATTACGAGCGATAGCGAGAAATAGCGAGATAAAAAGAGCCTGGAGGCGCCGAATCCTCTCGGGGGCGCCACAAAACAGTTCTTTTAGACATGTCTTTCTCGAGTAAGCGGGTTACCGTTTACACGGGAATGACACATTTTTATATAGACCATCCCTGACTTCTGTGTTAAATAAGCGCTTCCGTGTCAACACCTCCCCAAACCCCTGTAGTTACTAATTTATATTGACAAGCAGGTAAAAGTTTAGTATAGTTTTTAAGTTAGCGGTTTTTTTTGTTGAAAGGTTAAAAGGAGGTAGTCAATGAACAAAGCTCAATTGATAAACTCAATAACCAAAGTCGGTGAATATGACACTAAAGCAGAGGCTGGAAGAGCCTATGAAAGTGTTGTAAGTGCCATCACTGGTCGCCTGAGCACAGGCGGTGCAAAGTCCAGAGTCATCAGACTTCCTGAACTGGGCACATTCCAGATGAAAACAAGAAAAGCTAGAAAAGGCAGAAACCCGCAGACAGGCAGAACCATTAAGATAAAGGCAAAGAAAGTTGTAACTTTCAGAAATGGTAAAAGCCTGGCCAAGAGTCTCTAGTCTCTAGCTGAACAAACCGAAGCAACCCCCGTTTCATTAAGAGGCGGGGGTTGTTTTTTTAGGCGCCCCGTTACAAAGCAAAGATTTCTAACGGGGCACGCAGATCACATAGCTTGACATATGGATAAACGTTGGATTTTTATAATTGTTGAAGGTATAATGTAGGATAATTAAAACGTTTTTTATTATTGTAACTTCAATACAGGAGAAGATCATGATAACAGTTAACCAAATAGCGCAGCTTGTAAATGGGACAGTTATGGGGGATGGAGATGTGCCCGTTAAGGGGCTGGCTTCTTACAAATATGCCGAAGAGGGAGATGCAACCTTTGTCCTCAGTGCCGAAGACTTAGAAGCTGCAGCAAAAAGTGATACTTCGTGCGTTATCACCACTGAAGCGGTAGAAGGATATCCAAAAACCATGCTTCAGGTGAAGGATCTGAAGGAAGCAATAGTGATACTCTATAACGCTATGCGTGAGATGAAAGGCCCTGCGAAAAAAGGGGAAATAGACCCCAGCGCCAGTATTGCCGAGAGCGCAATACTGGGGAAAAATGTTGCGATCGGAAAAAATGCGGTTATTGGGGAAAACACCCGCATTGGGGATAATGCCTCCATTGGCGCAAACTGTGTAATAGAAAAAGATGTTTCAATAGGAAATAACACTCTTTTGCATCCCAATATAGTTGTATATGATCATGTTACCATTGGGAACAATGTAACGATTTTTTCCGGAACTATCATAGGAGCGGATGGATTTGGTTTTGTTCCTAAAGGGGACAAAATATATAAAGTACCGCAGCTTTGCAGCGTTGTAATAGAAGACGACGTTGAGATCGGAGCTAATAACTGTATAGATAGAGGCGCTTTTACTGATACCGTTATAGGAAAGGGCTCAAAGATCGATAATCTCTGTCAGATCGCGCATAATGTAAAAATAGGAAAGAATGTGCTGATAGCCGGTATGTGCGGTATAGCCGGGAGCGCTACGATCGACGACAACACGATCTTTGGAGCAGGGGTCGGCGTGTCAGACCATACGCGCGTAGGGAAAAATGTAAAGGTAGGAGCAAAGAGCGGTATTACCGGAGTTATTCATGATAACGAGGTCTTGTTCGGATATCCTGCCAGGAAAGTTTCGGACTTCAAAAAACTATGGGGCATTGAGACCCTCATGATAAAGCATTATAAGAAACTTAAGGAATTGATCCTAAACATGGCAAAGGATTAGAGAGTATACAGCAGGAATAAGGAGACTTGGATGATCATACTCACCGGCGGTGCCGGATTTATCGGAAGCTGCTTCCTCCGGAAACTTAATGACGAAGGAATAGACGATATAGTCGTGGTGGATGACCTTGACGATTCCGGTAAACGGCGCAATCTTGACAATAAAAGCTTCCGGGATTACATCCAGAAAGATGATTTCCTTGATATGGTTACCCATCACAAATTCCCAACGCCGGAATATATCATACATATGGGAGCATGTTCTTCGACCACGCTTACTGATGCCGATCACTACAGAAAGAACAATTACGAATATTCCAAGACACTCGCGGAATGGGCACTTTATAATAAAGTATCTTTCCAGTACGCATCTTCCGCGGCGACTTATGGTGACGGAAGCTCCGGATATAGCGACGACGATGACAACACGCGCCGCCTTGAACCGCTTAACCTGTACGGGCGCTCTAAACAGCTTTTCGACTTGTGGGTGCTTGATAATGATCTTGCCAATGAAGTGACGGGACTCAAATTTTTTAATGTTTTCGGTCCCAACGAATATCATAAAGAAGACATGATGAGCGTCATATGCAAGAAATTCCCCCAGGTAAAAAATGAAGGCAGGATCACTTTGTTTAAATCCTATCGTAACGATTATGCTGACGGCGAGCAGAAAAGAGATTTTATTTACGTAAAAGATGCTGTGGAAGTTATGTATTATCTTTTTCTGGAGCCGGAAAAGACCGGCATATTCAATTTGGGCACGGGCAAGGCGCGCTCATGGAATGATATAGCAAATGCGATGTTCGCTGCCGCAGGAAAGAAGCCGGTTATTGAATACATTGAAATGCCCGAGACTCTCCGCGACAGGTATCAGTATTTCACCCAGGCTGATATGACCAAACTGCGAAAGACTGGATATGTTGATGAATTTACCTCGCTTGAAGACGCGGTTAAGGATTATATTGGATATCTTGAGAAGGGTGAATATATATAAGAGAGGTACGACTCACAACTAACTAAGCAGACCTGATAAACTTCTTAGTCTCAGGATCGAAAAGGGTGATCAGGTTCCTTCCATTATTCTTCGACTCATAAAGGGCAAGATCCGCTTCACTGATAAGATATTCCGGCTTGTAATCAGGGTCTGCACCGTTGTAAGATGACACTCCCATGCTAATTGTTGTGCCGGCAGCAGTGCGATCTACCTCGAAAGGTGTATGCTCGATTTTATCCTTGATCCGATGGGCAGTTTCGACGGCCTGCTCTGTGAGTTTTTTCAAACGGTTTGCAATGGACTTTGCTTCATCAATACCCGCCTCGATGAGAAGTATTGCAAATTCTTCCCCTCCGTATCTGGCAACAATATCTGAAGCACGAACATTCTCTGAGATGATGCGCGCAACAGTTTGCAGGGCGTTATCCCCGGCCAGGTGTCCATAAGTATCATTAAACTTTTTAAAGTGATCAACGTCACACATTATGAGTGATAGAGGGCGTTTGTATCTTTCCGCGCGGCTTATTTCCGTTGCGAGAAAATCCTTGAAGTATTTTTGTGTGTAGAGGCCCGTTAGGCCGTCATGGACGGCCTGATATTCTGCTACACGTTTTTCCTGTTCGATCTTTGCATTGTATTCACGGTACAGGAGTATAAACAGGAGCAGTGACAAGAGTATGGCAAAAAAGATCTTAGTGATATTGATCGTGTGATTATATTCTTCCAGCCCCTTTTGATATTCCCGGTTAATGTCATATACAAGAAGCGTGCCTACATCGCGGCCGCCATATTTAATTGGATAGACATATTCGGCGTTTAAGATGTCTATTTCTCTGACATCTTTAATGATACTTTTCATGAGACCTTCCTGGTCCTGGTAGATGAAGTTCACGCTCAGGAAGGGAATATCGTTATATTTGGTTATGAACACCCGGATATTATCAGCCGAAGGAGAGGGCACTTCCTGTTTGAAACTCTGGTAAATAGACGAAGCCAGGCGTTCTGCGCGTTCCAGATTGTAGCTGGTCGGTTTCTCTATGAAATATTTATACATAATTACACTTTGGCTGTTCAAGAGAAAATTAAAGAGAAACCAACTTGTGATGGCAAGGAGGAGCAGGTATCCTATAAATCGTGTTCCTAAAACTGCGAGTTTCATAATTTTATCCCAACATGTTTAATATTATTCCTTACTATTATATACGGCGCGTAGGAGAAAAGCAAATGAGCGAGGAAGGTTGAAGGAGCCGGTAATAAGCCCTGATGTTTTTGTTATTTGAATTTTAGGGCTGAATATGCTATATTCTCACTATTATTACGAGGAGGGGAAAATCTATGGATACCACATATACTTCAAAAGAGATAATTGAGATGGCCATTCAGGCTAAGGGAAAAGGCGTGGAGTTATATATGACCCTGGCGCGAAACAGCGAGAATTATCATGTTAGTCAGCTTTTCGCGGAACTTGCGAAGGACGAGGAAAGGCATAAGCTTCAGCTTAAAAAATGGATGGAAGAATTTGACACCAAAAGACGCGAAGAGGCTTATCCGGGAGAAAAGGCGCTTTATCTAAAAGCGCTGGTAGACGCCAATGCATTTAACTGCGATACCACCCAGAAACAAATACTTGAGACAACTATCAGTGAAGAAGAAGCGCTTCAAGCGGGGATCACGTTTGAGAAGGATTTCATGCTTTTTCTGCATGAACTGAAACAACATGTTGCTACCGATGAAGATTCACATACTGTAGATGCGCTTATTGATGATGAAGTGCGCCATCTGAGGGAGATGTTTTATCTGAAAGAGAAGGTGGATGGTAAATAGGCGCGAGCCCGTGCCCCGTTACAAATTTCTTCGAAATTCATAACGGGGTGAGAGAGAGAATTACGCAAGAACTGCTGGTAAGATCCCCCGAACAGAATTGATCATATATATTTTTTCAGCATTCAAAAGGTCCTCTGCATAGAGGACCTTTTCTTTTAATCCCAGTTCGCCTGTTTCAATGAAATGCTGCCGGTACACGCCCGGCAGAACGCCACTGGCAAGAGGCGGTGTCCAGTGTTCTTGCTCATGCTTGACAATGATATTTGATATGGCCCCTTCGGTTACTTCAGAATCCTCATTAAGGAAGACGCAATCATAGAAGCCGTTAGTGCGGCATTTAGTAAATTCCCGATCATAAAGTTCACGGTTGGTGGTTTTATGACGGAGGAAGATGTCGTTCCTGTCTGTTCTTTTATCCGATATGGTGATCTTAACCGGGAGGTTCTCAGGGGGGTCCAGTGGGCTTGAGGAAAGCTGAATCTTACCGGACCTTTTTAAGAGAAGTCGCATACGGTATTTTCCGGAAGGATCAAAGGAATTGGATGCATCCTCCAAAAATTTATTTACATCCCCTTCGTTGTAAGGAAAACCAAAAACTTCAGCACTTTTCTTCAGGCGCTCGAGATGAAGGTTTAAAAGAAAAAACTCACCGTTTTCCCACAAGATGGTTTCTACAAGATCGAAGTTTTTGATTTTTGGATTTGTCATGAATTGTAGCTGAGTGCAACGAAAGTGGCGTGCCAGAGAGGCCGTTTCGGGCTACAATGCTCCTTTTCGTCGCATTGCTTAACGCCCTTCACGGCATCAACCTTTGCCTTCGGCAAAGAACGCGATTCGGCACTTCGTGCCTCTCCTTCTGCCAGCTATGTAAAACCAAAACCTCTATTTTTTAATAGAGCTTTTGGTTTTAATGGCGTGCCAGAGAGGCCGTTCCGGGCTACAATGCTCTTTTTCATCGCATTGCTTAACGCCCTTCTCGGCATCAACCTTTGGCTTCGCCAAAGAACGCGATTCGGCGCTTCGCGCCTCTCCTTCTGCCAGCTATGTAAAACCAAAACCTCTATTTTTTAATAGAGCTTTTGGTTTTAATGGCGTGCCAGAGAGG
>JABMSC010000161.1 GCA_013204685.1 Candidatus Omnitrophota bacterium
GCAATGGTTGGCTCTCTGTACTACCTTTACATGCATAGGTCTTGTAGCTATGATTCCAAAGCCCGCGGGAGCCGTAGCTTCACCTTTTGTATACATTGTAGGGCTTATCGCAACACTCCTATTTACTATAGCAAGGCCCCTCTTTGCGTATTTTGCAAGCTATGACAACACAAAGCTTACTATAAGCGAAAAATGGACCGAAAAAAAATCACTTATATACAAAGATGGATCCAATGAAGGCAGTATAACAGAGCTTGTATATCGCGAAAAAACTGTTTCTAAGAAAAGAGAACCTGAGTACATGAGAATACGTCCCTCCAAAGGCAAGAAATTAATTTTGAGTCGCGACGAAGAATTCGGAGAGGGAGATAGGACAATAATATTAGATCCGGCACAATCAGGACTTCAGGTATTCTTTAAAGAAGGTGAGGTTGAAGAACCTGTTTATCACCGCTGGAATACCCTTAACAGGCATCATTCATTCGGCTTAAGGCCTTTTAAATACGCGAATGAGTGGGGCCGGTCTTATGAGATACCTCGGCCGGGCAAAGATTCACTTTGGCTTTACTTGAGTGACGGAAGCTATGAGTACAACGTAGCGCTTGAAACTGTCGAGGAAAACTCAAGAGAGCGGAAGCTTGGTTATAGTAAAAGACTCATCATGAATGCAGTGAAAAAACGAGGTCCACCCCGCTTTATGCGCTGGCTTAACAAAAGAAGAGTTATCTTTATATCACTTTTAACAGGTATTTTCTACGCCTTTCTCATGGATTTAAGCTCAGGCTTTGCCACTCCCGCAAACCTCTGGTTACGCACTTCATGGTTTCTTTTCCGTACAACATATATCGGTGTACTTGGCGGTATCTTAAGCTTAAGCTTATTACGCAGTGTAACCAAAAAAAGAATTTTAGTTCCGGCCGCCGGCCAGATCGCCCGCGGAGACGCCGGAAGGCTTTTCAGGGCTTTTAAAAAGACACAAGAAGAGCCGCTATTTATATATAAAGACAGGATAGCCGCAGAACTACGAGCAAAAATAAAAGAAACAGAGCTTGGTTATAAACTTAAGAGAAAATTATATGAATATCTGGACGAGTTCGAGAAAAGAGAAATAATATTCCATATATTTAATGCGGTACTTTTGACCAACCCGCGTGGAAAAAAGGCAGCAGAAGGCTGGATACTCGGGTTTAATACGCAAACACCACATGACGGAAAAGCGAAAAAATCCCACAAGCAATTACAGGATTTGCTTCGGGAGTATTTCCGGGAAGAACATGGCGATACGCCTGTATTGGGTATTTCGCAGGAAGTTTTTAGAGCCATATACAAAAACGGGTCGCTCTTTAATGAATACCTGTTTCACGAGATCATGTGCCCGCACCTGGGCCACGAGAGAACCAGGCAACTGCAGGAAAAGATCTTTCCCGAGAACTATGAATATATGTATGAACACAAAGAAAACGGCCACATTGACGGAAAGCTTGCGCTTGTCCTGAGGAGTATCGTGAAATCCAGGCGCATGAAGGTGTACAAAGGGTCGGATAATGACGGGGAATTCAAATTTTTTGGGAAAAAGTACTACCTCAACAAAGATTACGCCAGCGAAGAAATTACCCTAATCCCATACGAGGGCCAGGACTGGCATAGCGGCTTTAGGGCGCTTTTAGATTTTTCCGAGATCGCCTTTTATGACGCCGCCAACAATAGATTCATCCAAACGGTTCAACGTATAAGCGAAAACAACACTTTTGTTCACTATCCGGGAAAAACGTTCCACCTGGGCCGGTTATTCGGCGGGAAGACAGTCAGGTTGATTCCTTACAAATTCTATCCAGAAGATAAATGGGATACTCGCAAAGACCCCTGGAGCACGGGTTTCAGAGTGTTAGGCGGAGAGCGCCGGGAAGTCGCTTTTTACAATGAAGAAGACGGCGTATTTACCAGGCAACTTGTGGAAGTATTAGAAGACGGCCATATTGTTTATAGGGGAAAACACATTTATATCAGAAAAGCGCTTGCAAGCGAAACATTAAGGCTCCTGCCTTATGACGGCGAAAAAGGTGGCTGGGCAAGGAGCTGCAGGGTTTATCATAAAGGCCAGTTTTTAGGCC
>JABMSC010000162.1 GCA_013204685.1 Candidatus Omnitrophota bacterium
CCCTGGGACTAATCGGCATAGTGTTCGCCTTAGCAACCTTTTTCATATTGATGAAAAGGCCTCCAGGACTTGATAAGATGGTAGACATCGCAAACGAAGTTCATAAGGGCGCGATGGTTTTCCTTAAAAATGAATACCGCATAATACTTGTCTTTGTTGCGGTAATGTTCATCATAATATCAAAATTCCTTTCCATTTACACCGGGATAGCATATGTAACAGGTGCTTTCTGCTCGATGCTCGCCGGATTTATCGGGATGAAAGCCGCTACAAGATCAAGCTCGCGCACCTGTGAAGCTGCCAGAACGAAAGGGGCCGGAGAAGCTCTCTCGGTAGCGTTTAAAGGCGGTTCTGTAATGGGTATAACCGTTGCAGCGCTCGGGGTACTTGGAATAGGCGTGTGGTTCGCGATCACACAGGAAACTTCTATCCTCACGGGTTTCGCCCTCGGAGCAAGTTCAATAGCTCTCTTTGCGCGTGTAGGCGGCGGTATTTTTACAAAAGCGGCTGACATGGGATCGGACTTAGTGGGTAAAATAGAAGCGGGGATACCTGAAGACGATCCTAGAAACCCCGGAGTTATAGCGGACAATGTAGGCGACAATGTAGGAGACACAGCGGGCATGGGTGCTGACCTTTTCGAGTCCTACGTCGGGTCTGTAATTGCTACCATGGCTATCGGTGCCTTAATGTTAAATCCGATGAGGGCAATGTCCTTCCCTCTCTTTTTAATAACTATCGGTCTTATTGCTTCCATGCTGGGCGTGCTTTCGATAAATCTTCTTAAGAATCTCAACCCTCAGACTGCATTAAGAAACTCGACACTCATCTCGGGGATCTTATTTCTAGTCGGGGCGTTTCTCTTGACTAACAAGGTCTTCGGTAACTTAGATCATTTCTGGGCAATACTGGCAGGTCTAGTAGGCGGAACATTGATAGGCCTCGAAAGCGAATATTTCACGTCCGGCAAACCGGTAAAAGAGATCGCGAAGAGTGCCCAGTCCGGTCCTGCGACTACCATAGTCACGGGCCTGGCAGTAGGATTTGAAAGTACTATCTTACCCGTCCTAACTATCTGCGGCGTTACGCTTATAGCGTATCACTTTAGCGGACTTTACGGTATAGGACTTGCCGCGGTGGGTATGCTCTCGACTATAGGCATTGTAATGTCAACTGATTCATACGGCCCCATAGCCGATAATGCAGGCGGTATTTCTGAAATGGCCGGTTTAGATTCAAGCGTACGCAAGATAACCGATAAACTTGATTCTCTCGGAAACACAACAGCCGCCATCGGTAAAGGTTTTGCCATTGGTTCAGCCGCTCTTACGGCTCTGGCTCTTTTTGCTGCTTTCCAGAAGGTTACGGGCCTTAAGGCCATTGATCTCATTGACCCGGTGGCAATAGTAGGACTTTTTATAGGCGCGCTTCTTCCCTTTTCCATAGCAGCTATGACCTTGAAATCTGTAGGAAAAGCGGCGGATAAACTCGTACAGGAAATACGCCGTCAGTTCCGGGAAATAACGGGCCTTATGGAAGGCACCGCTAAACCGGACACACAGAGATGTATAGATATCGCAACAAAAAGTGCCCTTACCGAAATGATCCTTCCCGGATTAACAGCGGTTATCTCCCCCATGCTCGTTGGCATTATTCTGGGAGTGGAAGCGCTTGGCGGTTTCCTGGCAGGAGCTACTGTTTCAGGAGTGCTTCTCGGAATAATGATGTCCAACGGCGGTGGTGCCTGGGATAATGCCAAGAAATGGATCGAAGAAGGCAATCTCGGCGGTAAAGGAACTGAAACTCATGCTGCCGCGGTTGTTGGAGATACCGTAGGCGATCCCTTTAAAGACACATCAGGCCCGGCTATGAACATATTGATCAAGTTAATGGGCATTGTGTCACTTGTATTCGGCGGGGTGCTTCTCTCTCTCAATGAATGGTTTGTCAGCTTGTTTTAATACGCAAATTGACGCAGATCAAACCCCGTTGCAAATCAAAGATTTCTAACGGGCCACGCAGATAGACGGAGGTGACAAATGGATCTTGATAAAGCAATCCGTAAAGTACCTGATTTTCCAAAACCCGGCATACTTTTCTATGACGTAACCAGCATATTCGCCGATCCGGACGCTTTTAAATACGTGCTGAGTAAAATGAGTGAGCTTTATAAAGATACCGACCTGGATGGGGTGATCTGCATAGAAAGCCGCGGTTTTCTTCTTGGAGCGCCCTTCGCGTTAAAAAGATCCGTTCCGCTCGTCCTGGCAAGAAAAAGCGGCAAACTTCCCGGTGACACCATAGCAAAAAGTTATTCTCTCGAATACGGAGAAGAGATCCTCGAGATACACAAAGCGGACCTTACTCCGGGCAAGAAATGGCTCATTGTTGACGACCTTATAGCAACGGGAGGAACTCTGGAAGCTGTGGCTTACATGGTTGAACAGCAGGGCGCTGAAGTAGCAGGCATTTTCTCGATAATCGGCTTACCCTTTCTGAGCTACAAGAATAAGATAGCGCGTTACAATCCGCAAACACTCATTGACTACGAAGGCGAATAGCGCCAGTTTGCAATTTACCAGGTTATTCTTTTATGTATAAAAAACTTCTCCTTACATTAATTCTTTGCACTTTTCTGTTAACCCCCTCTTATGCTCAAGAAAACCCGCGTCTGGGCGTGTGGATAACTGTCTTCTCCCCTGAAGAAGTGCTCGCCTCCAGGAGCAATGTAGATAAACTTATTGAAACATGCAAAAAATGCGGCATAAATGATGTTTATATCCAGGTCTACCGCGCTGACAAAGCCTATTATGATTCTGATATAACCGATAAGACCCCTTATGAAAATATTGTCCGGACAAAGAGCGGCGATACTCTTAAATACCTGATCGAGAAAGCCGCCTCCGGCAATATCAGCATCCACGCCTGGATAAATGTGCTAAGCCTGGCGCAAAATAAAGAAGCCAATATAATCAGGAAATACGGGGACGAGATAATAACAATAGACCAGCATTCCAGAACATCGCTTCATGCCGGAGAAAAAGATGATCTGGATAAATACTACATAAGGGAAAATCAGCTCTTCCTGGAACCGGGAGACTGGCGCGTAAGAAAATATATTTATGACATCTCCAAAGAGATCGTCAGAAAATATCCCGGTCTTTCGGGCCTCCATCTTGATTACATAAGATACCCTGCCGCCGTTCCCTTTGTTCCCGGAGCAAGATTTCCTTCACACGGGATCAGTTATGGTTATACCGGAGTTAATCTTGAGAATTTTAAAAACGCAACGGGCCTCAACGCGAAAGAAATGCCTTACGCGCGGGAAAACTTCAAGCTCTGGGATGACTGGCGGCGCAAACAGCTCACCACGCTCCTCGGCGGCATCTCAAAAGAAGTGCGTTCCATATCTCCAAACATCAAAATTTCCTGCACGATCGTCGCTTCCGTGGAAAGAACGTATCTGGTAACCTTTCAGGACTGGACAAAATGGCTGGCTAATGGCCTCATCGACTATGTAGTCGCAATGGACTACACAGATGACACGCGTCTATTTATGATGAATGCAGAGTCGCTTCTCTTCTCAGAATTTAAAGATGAGGTTCAGATCGGCGTGGGCGCGTATTTATTAAATGAAAATCCTGATGTCCTGAAAGACCAGATCGGCTCTCTGGATAGAATCAACCCTGCAGGTATCGTGATATTTTCGTATGATGATATTGCGGGGAGTGAGGAAATTCAGGAGTATTTGTCAAAATTGTAGCTGGCAAGCCCTCCCCTGCAAATGTTATTCCGGATCCGGTCCTGCGGCTTTCCGCAGCCGATTCATAACCGCAAGCCCCAGGCCTTCTTCATTGATCTCCTCCGCCGCAATAATATCAACTCCTTCGGAATCAAATTCCCTTAATAGATGAAAAAGTCTGGAAGCGCAAATCTCTCCGTTTTCTCCAGGGCCAAGGACCTTCACATTAAAAGTTTTATAATATTCTTCGTGGCCTTGAGACGCCAGGATCCCTGCTTTATGACCTTCCGAGGTAAGCCTTTTAACCTGCGATAAAAGTTCGTCCACCTGTTGGGGGCCTTTTTCCACAAGTATAACCTTAGCGTTCGGGGAATAGTGCTGTGGGTATTTCCCGGGTGACTTTATTGTATGGTCCCCTTCCGAAGCGATCTCAACGTCCCCCGCTATCTCCTTGATAAGGTCTACCTCTACCCCGCCAGGCCTGAGGATTATAGATCTTCCTTCAACAAATTCAATTACAGTGGATTCCACGCCGATCTCAGTTGGCCCCCCATCAAGTATGATGTCTATCCTTCCCTTAAGATCATCCATAACATGTTTTGCGCTGGTGGGAGAAGGTTTTCCGAATAGATTTGCCGAAGGGGCCGCGATAGGAACATCCGAAAGCTCAATAAGCTTTTTTGCTATTGGGTTAGACGGCATGCGCACGGCAACGGTTTCAAGACCCGTAGAAATAATGTCAGATACCATGTCGGTCTTTTCCAGAACTACCGTAAGGGGACCTGGCCAGAAACGGTTCACCAGCTTTTCAGCCTCAGGCGGAACATTTTTAGCCAGGAGAAAAAGATCATCTATCTTTGATATGTGGAGTATTAACGGATCGTCAAGCGGCCTCTTTTTTGCTTCAAAGATCCCGGTCACGGCCCTTGAGTCAAGAGCATTCGCCCCCAAGCCATAAACTGTCTCGGTAGGAAAAGCAACAAGGCCCCTATTGTGTATAGCTTCAGCGGCCTGTTTAATAAGTCCAATATCGATGTTATTTGGATCGATTGTGAGGATACGTGGTTTCATGATTCGTTATTCGTAATTCGTGGTTCGTGATTCGTCGTGGGCCCATCATCTTTTGAGATTGACCGAACCCGGGAGTTTTCGGCACTTCCTCGCAACCATGTGCTCGGTCGCGCGGGGATGGCGCATTTTAATATTACCGCTTGCAACTGAATTACAGTTCCTTCCCCGTAAGTATCTTGTACGCCTGGAGATATTTCTCTCTTGTCTTCTCGGCTATTTTCTCCGGCAGTACCGGCCCGGGGGGCGTCTTATCCCAGTCAAGCGTCTCAAGATAATCTCTTACGAACTGTTTATCGAAACTTTTCTGTGAACCTCCCGGCTGGTAATCTTCCGCCGGCCAGAAACGCGAAGAGTCCGGTGTGAGGGCTTCGTCTATCAGTATAATTTTATCTTCGACTTTACCGAATTCAAATTTGGTATCAGCGATTATAATGCCTTTAGACCCGGCATATTCCCTTGCCTTAGAGTATATCTCCACGCTTTTGGTCTTCAAGAACTCGAAAACGTCTTCCCCCACAGTATCTTTCATCTCATCTTGCGAAATATTAATATCATGTCCCGTATCAGCCTTGGTAGAAGGAGTGAATATCGGTTCTTCAAGCTTATCAGACTGCTTGAGCCCTTCCGGTAATTTTATCCCGGAGATCTCACCGGTCGACTGGTAATCCTTCCATCCTGAACCTGATATATAACCGCGGACAATGCACTCCACGGGCATGGGCTGGGCTTTCTCAACCAGCATTGATCTCCCCTCGAGCTCTGAGCGAAATCCCTCCAGGCGGCTGTCCGCAGATATGATCTGGTCTATATCTATCGTTATCATATGGTTATCCACAACATCCTTCATGAACTCGAACCAAAAGGCCGATATATTATTCAGTATTCTGCCTTTATCCGGAATGCCATTGGACATTATAACGTCGAACGCTGATATTCTGTCGGATACCACGAAAAGGAGTTTATCGCCCAGATCATAAACATTGCGCACTTTTCCCTGCTTTAAAAGCGGAACACCGGGTATATCGAATGTTAATATGGTTTTTGTGTTTTCCATGACTGGCTCCTTTTCAGTTCCTTACTCGGTAATGACTATAAACTATGAACTTTTTTCTAATTCGAACGGCGATACATAATCACCATGTTTTTTACGGCATTCTTCGAGCCTGTCTATCTGCTCTTCAAGGGCCTTGAAAAATACATGCGGTGTGTCAAACACTTTGGTGTGATATATCTTCATAATCCTGTTCTTTTTTTCTATGCGTTCCGGTATACGAAGCATGAACTGCTCTTCATATTCTTCACGCGTATATTCTTTTCCTAACACTTCTTTAAAAAGAGGAACAAGATCATCATATTTAGGGAAATAACCCGTAGGGGTCTTAATCGCATCAACATCACCGTTAACCCTCAATTCCATCCATTTTATCCAAACATGCTTATCCTTTATGCCATTGAGATATTTACCATCTTTACCTTTGAGAAAATAATTTACATGGAAAATAAGCGGCGGGTTTTTTACTTCTTGTATTATATCAAGATTATTTTGAATATACCTTCCTATCGGTATTGATAAGAAGTCCAGATTAGCCATTAAGTTAAATTTCCTCACGCCTTCCTGGCCGAGAGTAGCGGCTGTAGTTTCCGATTCTATGGTCGATGCCTGAGTAAGTATCCCATGGGCCCAGCCAAATGATTGTTCAACGGGAACATTGGTATCAGAATCCCTGCCGCCGTAAATCACACCCCCTACTTCCACACCTTCAGGATTCTCAAGATTATCGTCGCAGTTGTTAAGTTCTTTTATGGCTATTGTATACCGGGCATTCTTATGCGCATACGGCACTTCCTTGTCATCCGGCCCCTTCTTGCCTGAAGACCATTTCCCTGCATAGTTTGTTCCTGTTTCCGGCTCCGGTCTTCCGTCGCCCAGCCAACGTGGATTATTGCCGGAATCAACCAGAACATTGGAAAAGATCACCTCACCCGGGATAGTAAGCGCCTCGAATATAGCCGGATCATTATCACGATTTACATCTTGCATTATTCCGAAAATCCCTTTTTCCACATTAACCGTGCGTATTGCTCCGTCTACCTGTCTCAAATAAGCAATATCATCGCCAATTATCTGTTCTCCCTCCAACATCGCTGTTGCTGTCTTACCGCATGCTGAAGGAAAAGATCCAGTGAAATAAGTTACACGCTTTTTATCCGGGCCATTAACCCCCATAATGAACATATGTTCCGTCAGCCACCCCTCTTCCGATGCTCTTTTTATAGCAAGCCTCATAGCCAGTTTCTTGAGCCCTACGGTATTTCCGGCATATTGGGTGTTAGCACTAAATACCATTTCTTCTTCAAGGTCTATATATACCCTTCTTTTCATAACGTCCATGCTGACATTACCTTCCATAGACCCCGCTGTATGGACAAATCTGAAAAACCTGGAAGAATTTTTAATGTTCTGGAATTCCTCATATCCACTACGGTAAAGAATACCTTCTGAATGAGCGACATAATATGAATCGGTTATCTGAACTGCCGAAATAGAGAATTCTGATCCCGTTGGCCCGAGACAGAAAAAACAGATCAGCATCTCTTTCCCGGACATTGCTCCCTTAAAAAGCTCGTGTATCTCGTTTAGACCTCTATCCCGGTCTTCTGAATTTATATCTGACCCAAGAACTTCATCCGGACGCAATAGATACTTTGTATTGGTCTTATCTCGCGCCTGGTCGTAATAACCGTCAAAATGAGCGGTATGCCCCGTTGTCTTCAAAGAACTTTCTTCACCTTCTTCAACAGCCTGTTTTCGAATATATTCAGCATCTTCTTTTGAATCTGTGCGCACGAAGACAGACGCGGGCGTAAAAAGCTCAATATATTTAGCGATAAAGTCATGAAGTTTATCGTTCTCGATAGCAGCTAATTTTTTGAAACTCTCCTTGTTGCATTTTTCCTGTAGTATTTTTGCATATTCTTCTTTCATGGCTCTCCTTTTATATCATATTTATACACGCCCTAATTTTTAGAAGATATATGTTATAATATTAGTGCTATCATGTCAAATATTTAGTATTCAGCCCCCATTATAAATTTCTTTGAAATTTTTAACGGGGCAGGGGTCAGAAATAAGACAAGATCATGAAATACAAGGATCTGCATGATTGGGAGATCTCTCCCAAAGAAGCAATTCGCCTTCAGTTTGAACTGTTTAAGCGCATTAAATCAGCAAAGTGCCCCCTGGGGCGCCTCCATTCAGTAGCGGGGGTGGACGTCTCGGTGAAGGATAATGTATCACAAGCAGCCATAGTTATTCTTAGTTATCCGCGTCTTGAAATAATCGAAAGCATAACTGCATCCGGAAAAACCTCTTTTCCGTATATCCCCGGGCTTCTTTCTTTCAGGGAAGCACCGGTCATTCTTAAATGCGTCAAAAAGCTGAAAAAAGAACCTGACCTTTTTATTTTTGACGGTCAGGGCATGGCTCATCCCCGCAAGATGGGCATCGCCACTCACATGGGCATTATCCTCGATAAACCCAGCATAGGTTCGGCAAAAAGCCGCCTGTGCGGTAAGTTTTCTGCCCCGGGAGAAAAAAAAGGAGATTATTCTTTAATGAAAGATAAA
>JABMSC010000163.1 GCA_013204685.1 Candidatus Omnitrophota bacterium
CTACATGCTTGCTGATCTGGTGCACATTAACATTTGCCGGCTGCACCCGTGAAGTCGAACTGCCCGAAGTAAATGTTAACGCGAAATGCGCAATTATTATTGACGCAAAAACAGGGGAAGTACTTTTTGAGAAGAATGCGGATAAAGCATTTCCTCCGGCGTCAACAGCCAAAGTTATGACTGCAATAATCGCGGTTGAAGCCCTTCCCCTCGGATCCGATATGGTGCCCACGAATAATGTAAAGAGGGTAGAGCCTACGATAATAAAATTAACCCCCGGCGTAAGATACAAGTTAAAAGATCTTTTGGCGGCTATACTGATAAAGTCTGCCAATGACGCCGCTCTTACAATAGCTGAAAATACCGCGGACCGGGAAAAAGACTTCGCGCGTTTAATGAACCAGAAAGCAGAAGAGCTTGGGATGAATAATACGTATTTTGATAATTCCTCGGGTCTTCCGACAGGCCGTCCCGACAATCAATATACAACTGCCAGAGATCTTTCCCTGATGATGAAATATACTTTGAGACATAAGGTTATCCTGGAAGCCATGTCGCGGAAAGATAGGTACATATCAGGAAGTGACAATAAAAAAATATACTTAAAAACTCATAATAAAAACCTTTTAAGGGAAGATAATGCACCGTGGGGGAAGACCGGGTATACAAGGGAAGCGCGGCGCACTTTTGTAGGGCTGGAGCCCTCTCCGGAACCCAGAATAGTCTTTGCCCTGCTGCAATCGGATGACCTGTGGAACGATATCACCGAACTTAACGATAAGGGGCTTGTACTTCACCGAATGAAGAGCAGAACGTGGTTTGATGATCTGGTTGATTGGGTGAAATTTCAGAGGAACGCAGGGGAAGAGAAGATAAACCTTCTTCTTTACACACAGCCGGCTGCTACAAAATAAGCAGGGAGAGAACTCAAATAATCATGAAGAAAGTTTCAGTTGCCTTTCTTTGGCACATGCACCAGCCGATGTATAAAGATCTGCGCACGGGGGAATACCTCCTCCCGTGGGTGCGCCTGCATTCCACATATTCATATCTGGACATGGCCGCTATACTTGATTCTTTTCCTGACGTCAGATGTACTTTCAACATTACGCCTGTTTTGATGTGGCAGCTGTTAGACCTTTCGTCTGATGAGCCTGTTAAGGATAAATATCTGCAGCTTACAGAAAAACACCCACAGGACCTTACCGATGAGGAAAAATGTTTTATACTGAAGAACTTTTTCTCCTGTGATCGTAACATGGCCATAGCTCCGGTCAAACGCTATATGCATCTCCTGGAGAAAAGAGGGGATGACTTATCAGAAGAGGCTCTTCTTAAAAGGACAAAAACGTTCGCAGAACGGGATTTCAGGGACCTGCAGGTTCATTTTAATCTGGCGTGGTGCGGGTTCACGCTGCGGGATAAAAATGCGGTTGTCAGGAAGCTTTTACATAAGGGCGAAAGTTTTACCGAAGAAGAAAAGGCCACTCTCTTAGATGTTCAGAAAGAGGTAGTCGGGTCCATCTTACCGCGCTATAAAAAGCTCCAGGATGAGGGACGGGTAGAGATCTCCACTACGCCTTTCTATCATCCGATACTTCCGCTTATATGCGGCAGGACTTCCGCAGGCGGGTACGATCTTACAGAAGACGCCATGGTACATGTCGGTAAAGCGATCGACCTTTATAAAAAGGTTTTTGGAAGGCCTCCCCGAGGCATGTGGCCGTCCGAAGGCAGCGTAAGTCAGGAAACAATACCGCTATTCACTGATGCAGGCATAAAATGGATAGCGACGGATGAGGGAATAGTGCTTGAATCGTTCCGGAGCGAGGATACTTCCAGAGAAGATCTTGTCTACAATGCCTTCACTGCCGGTAAAGACGGAAACGATATCGATATGGTTTTCCGTGATATCAACCTTTCCAATGCACTTAGCTTCAGATACGCTACCATGCCTTCAAAAAGGGCAGCCGTGGACTTGCACAATTACGTGAAGAACGTCACGTCTTCTTCGGATACTTCCGGCGAATGCATCGTATCGATCATCCTGGATGGAGAGAACCCATGGCCGTATTACCGTGATGGGGGAAAAAGATTTCTTTCCGAAATGTATAAATGTCTTTCCGCAGATAAAGGGATAGAACTTGTAACCATAGGTGGGTATCTTGCCTCGCATGCCGGGAGAAAAAAAATTGAAAAGCTTCATGCCGGGTCATGGATAAACCGGGACTTCTCGAAGTGGATCGGGTCCCCTCAAAAGAACAGGGCATGGGAGCTTCTGGAGGAGACGAGGAAAGAGCTCTTTGCCTCGGGAGAGCCGAATAGTGACGCATTGGAAGAGCTGTATATTGCCGAAGGCAGTGACTGGTTCTGGTGGTACGATGATTTTGGCGCGGAACTGAATTATGCATTTGATGAGGTTTACAGGACTCATCTGATGAATGTATATATGCTGATGGGGCGGGAGGTTCCGCCGAAACTACTGGAACCCATACAGGATGCGGTGCCGGCCCAGAAGCTGCCGGAATTTTTCGCACCAGGAGAGATGGCCCGGATGCCGAAAATCCTTTTTGTATCGTCCGAGGTCGTACCATTCGCAAAAACGGGAGGCCTTGCTGACGTATCCGGGAGCTTGCCGGAGGCGCTTTCTTCTTTAGGGTGTGATGTGCGGGTGATCATGCCGCTTTACAAGTGCGTAAGGGATGCAGAATTTGATCTTACAAAAGAGGCCGATCACGTTGAGGATCCGGTAGTTAACAGGCCTTCCGGTTTTGACCTCTATTCCATCCGCATACGGGCAGTTACGACATATTTTCTCGGAAATAAGAAATATTTTTCACGGGAAGGACTGTACGGCACATCACATGGGGATTATCATGATAACGCCTTGAGGTTCGGGAATTTCTCAAAAGCGGCACTCGGAGCGTTAAAGGCCATGGATTTCAAACCGGATATTATACATTGCAATGACTGGCAGTCAGCCCTTATACCGTTCTATCTCCGTTTCCGAATCAACCATGATACATTCTATCGCGGAATAAAAACATTGTTTACCATACACAATATGGCATATCAGGGTCTCTTCTCGAGAAAGGTCATGAAGAAACTCGATATACCAGCAAGATTCTTCAATATGAGTGATATGGAATTTCATGGTAAGTTGAGTTTTATGAAGTCCGGGATACTTTATTCGGATGCCGTCAGCACCGTGAGCCGTCATTATGCTGAAGAGATGATGACGCCTGAATACGGCGCCGGGCTGGACGGCCTTTTGAAGAGCCGGCGTCACGCGCTTTACGGCATACTGAACGGGGTGGATTATTCCGTATGGAGCCCGAAGAACGACAAATTTATAAAAGAAAGATTTGATGCTGCAACGATCGACAAGAAAGATGAATGCAGGAAAGACCTCATTGAATACACCCACCTTAAGGTGTCCGAGGGAGCGCCGCTTATAGGATGCGTTACACGTCTTGCAGAACAAAAGGGAATGGACCTGGTCTCAGGGGTAATGGGTGATATTATAGCACTGGGTGCGGGTGTAGTGATACTCGGACGGGGATCCGATAAATATAACCGCATGTTCCGATCCCTTAAAAAGAAATATCCGGGAAAAATCTATGTGTGCAGTGATTTTAATGACGAGTTAGCGCACAAGATAGAGGCAGGGAGTGACATGTTTCTCATGCCTTCACGGTACGAGCCGTGCGGGCTCAATCAAATGTACAGCATAAAGTATGGGACCATACCGATAGTCCGGGCGACCGGTGGGCTTGACGACGTTATAGTCGATTATGATGAGAATAGAGAAAAAAGTAACGGGTTTAAATTTGCCCCCGCAACTCAGGAAGCGCTGCTGAATTCTATAAAACGTGCAGTCAGTTTATATCAAGATAAGGGATTATGGAAAGACCTGATGATGCGGGCGATGGAATATGATTTTTCATGGGAAAAATCAGCCGGAGAATATTTGAAACTGTATAAAAAGATCATTAATTCATAATTTGCGGTCAGTGGACTGTATTCCGGTGCTCAAACAGTCCTCGGCCCTTCGGGCCTGCGGAACTCGCACGGAACACAGTCCACTGCC
>JABMSC010000164.1 GCA_013204685.1 Candidatus Omnitrophota bacterium
CCAAATTACCGCTGGTGTATCTTTTCGTGCCGTCCGCAGGATACGTGGATCCAACATAATTACCGTTTATATCGTATTCATATGTAACCTGTAGATTACCGCTTGCATCATATTCACTTACGTACCGCGCCTGGTTAGTCCCTATAAAATAATCGCTGAATCTCTTGTACGTACCGTCATCGAGCACCTGTTTTACAAGGTTGCCATCAGCATTATATTCGTAAGAGATCGTGTCGCCTGCAGAATCGGGATTCGCATCACTAAGCCACTGATAATGTACGGTTGTACCATCGGTGTAATACTGGATAGTAGAAGTGTACTGCCATCCGGCTGAATCTGAACCGGAATAAAACATATCCTGCTTCTTCTCAGTGTTCGTACCATCCCAATAACTGGTATATACCATCTCTGTAGGACGCTTGGTTCTATCTACTCTTCCGATCGCATCATATCTATATCCCACAACAAAATCACCGCTTGAATCGTATTCGTTAACGTACTTCGCAATACTAGTTCCGGCATAATAACTTGAAAAAGTCTTATAGCTCCCGTCAGGCTTAGTCTCTTTTATCAGTCTATTGCTCGAATCATATTCATAAACTGTCCCGTAGAACCAGTCCTCTATCTCCTGCCACATCGCATCATCAATAATAAAACTTGAATCCTGCCAGAATAACCCGCCTACAAGACCATTGCTTTGAATAATGTCGAGTTTGTCTGTGAAATCGGTAGGCTGAAGTTCACCGGCAATAATATCTCTTCCATTTATCAGCAACTGTTCAGCAGCATTAAACGTATAGTCCAGGGGCTTGCCTTGAGCCATGTAATCGTAGTAATGGAACTGCAAAAGATCCAATGGATCTGCTACACCGTTATCTGACCAGTACTGCAGCATCTGCATCATGGCGGTCCTGCTCCTGTTACCTGCAGTTACAGGATGATCTGGATCTTCAGTGTTGAGCATGTCGGCAAATTCTTTTATAAATCCGCCATAAAGATCGTCAAAAGAAACACCTCCAGACTCATAAGCACACTTAGGCTCATTCATTATATCCCACGCATATAACGCTGGATGATCCCTAAACTGCTGTATAAAAGGCCTTATTATATCTATTAACGCCTGTCTTTTTACCGGATCTTCTATTAGGTCAACATGGATCCCTCTGGAAGGAACCCCCGTATCCTTATCCCATTCCCCTCCAAGCAGATAATCAAAAAGGACCGGCATGACCTTGATCCCGAGCGCCTCAGCACAGTCAAGAAGCGCCTGCATATCTTCATATACCTTATCCGTAAATTTAAGCGGAGTTCCTGCAGGATAAACTGTACCATCATCAGCCGGGGTAGCACCGTCTGAAAATTCCATACCGGCTTTAAAATTCGCAAACAACCACACTCTGACGGTGCTTCCCGCCCATCTCTCCATCTTTTCGTAAAGCTCGCCGGTCTTGCTCGAAAAACCATAGTGCGCTCCACCATTTGCCACTCTGCCAATATCATAACCATACCCCAGCCATGGCAGGTTAACACCGGTGGCAAAGCTGCCGGATGGAATGCGTTTTTCTTGAATCGGCCATACCGGATCCGAAGGGCTGTTCGGTGTGCACACTTCGATCGTGCCGTTAGGATACTTCTTAACTACATTGATCAAATTCCAGGAATCATCCCAGTTGAAAATATGCATGATATTGTTAGAAGTATCGAGATAAGTGTTGCTATAAGAGACGCCGGATGCATCCAAAAGAAGTGTTGTTACCGTCGAAAGTGAACCTCCGGAATATGTTCTCTTTACCATATAATCAGTATCAACATATTCATAAGAGGCATCCAGAGTACCTTGAGTGGTACCGTTTATAACACCGTCCTCCTGTCCGTCGCTATAAGCATAAACGTTTTTATATTTAATTTGCTCAGTGGAGTCATTGTGATAAGTGTACTCGTAATACGTATTGGCCTGATGGTACCCTGAAGCTACGTCATGAATTTCTCTTTTAAGACGCTTCTGAGTAGCACCCGCTCCATCGACATACAGCTCATAAACATACGCTACCTGAAGCGTCCCATCCATAGTTCCGTTAATTACAGCCGCTTCATCAACTTCATTGTAGAGATATTCTTTTTTCCATAATTCAAGATTTTCTGCGCCGGCCTGAGTTTGATAAGCATAGGTAGCAACAAAGTTAGCTGGTGTGTAAACCTGCCTGACAAGACGTGCGCTTGAATCACGTAAATATTTTTCCTGAACCGTGGTGCCATTGCTCGAGTAGATAACCTTTTCTCTTTCAACCCAGGTGTTAGCGCTCGTATCCAGCTCCCAATCATCATTATGATCGTAAACATATCTTACGGTCCTTTGAGAAGTCTGTAGCGCACTCCAGGCAGGACTGTCAGCGGCGGGGAGATAATCACCGGCATATTCTTCAACAATCGCTTGCCCGGCGGCTGAAAGCGTATCCCAATCCCAGGTCTTATAAACACCGCCTTCGTGAGAAAGGATCAGCCTCCCGGCATTCCACCATTCATCACCCGGAAAAAGATCCTCATCATAATACTCATAAATATGCCCGGTGTCTGCATACTGCCTGAGAACATTATTGGAATCATAATATTCATAAGTTTCTGCATATGCCATGCCGGCGGCAAAGCATAAGGCTAACAGTATGCCCGTTATTTTGTATATTCTTGAGATATGTATCTTCATTTTATCTCCCCTTTTTCTTTATATAACTATCATCTTGTTAAAACATTAAATAGCTTATTTCATATAGTCCTATTTTATCACATAATGGGGTGGTTTCAAGAAAAAAGTGTCTAGCTTTTTTATATCCTAACTAAGCTCAAATATTTGCTTTTTTGATACTATATGTTCTTATTTAATTACCCCAAAAACACCACTAAAACAGCCATAACAGCCTTAAATTATGGCAATTGGACACCATTCCATGTATTGCTCCAGGTTTCCGTTTTCTAAAATATTTCATTCCATACAAACAGATTGCAGATAAAAAGCAAAAACATTATTAAATGAATGCGTACTTTCCTGCCGTTATAAAACAAAAGAATCAGCACAAGAAGCGCGGTATAATAAGTAAGAAAGAAAAATATCCCCGGCGAAACTACTTTTACCGAAAGAAAAGAAATCTGTGAGATCGCTGTAAGAATTTTAACAAAACACACTATAATAATATCTAAAATTATGGCCATTATTTTCGAGAATAATGCCAGCGAATAAAAACTTCCTGTTAAAATCAGCACAAAACCCGATATGGCGCTGATGAACAGAAACGGGACGGCTATCATATTAGAAATGATCACCGACGGCGTGATGATGTTAAAGTATGATGCTATAACCGGCATCATTCCAAGCCATACGGCAAGAGACAGCGATATGCTTTTTAAGATACTTTTTTTCATAATGCCCCTCCGGTCTTTATGCTGATTCTCTTCGCTGAACCCAAAGAAAAAATCCGTAAGCGGCACTAAGTAAAGAATGGACAGCACAGCCAGGTAAGAAAGAACAAACCCCGGAAAAAAAAGTTGACCGGGTGAAAAAAATGTTATACAAAATGCGGATAAAAAAAGGACATATAATACATCCACTTTCCTTCCCAGCAATAATCCCAAAAATACAAAAGAACCCATAATAGCCGCTCTCATCGAAGATGCCCGGCTTCCGACAAAGACGGCATAAGTGTATATCCCGGCAATTGTAAGGATATATGTAAGTTTTTGAGGGCACTTAACGCTTCTTAAAATAGTTAACATTACCACCGCAATTATACCAATATGAAGACCGCTGACTGCCAGGATATGCATGGTTCCCGTCCTCGCAAAGACATCCCTCAAGCTCTCAGGAATGGCCCATCTTATACCTAAAACAATTGATTCAACTATTGCGCTTGCAGGGTAGGTCAATTTCTTGCGCACGATACTGTCGGCACTTGCTCTCTTGCGCGCCAGGAATCGCCTTAAGAGCATTACAGGACCGTTTGAAGCGTTTACCTTTTGAAATACATCACCCTTCGAGGAATAAAGTAAGGCCGAGATCCCTTTTCGCCTTAAGTGCTTCTTGTAATCAAACCCATCAATTTCTTTATTTTCAGGAAGCTTGAACTTTCCTCCCAGGAGCAATTTATCTCCTGTTATAACTTTTTCACTTTTCGGATGAATTTTCACAAGAACACGCATCTTAATGTTTTTCTCTTCCCTATTAAACAATAATCCCTTTACCTCGAATGGAAAAACTAAGGTACTGTTATAAGATCCGAACCGCCACTCCGGATCGCTCAGGACCGTACCGTAAAGGGTGATCTTCTTACCGTCCGCTCTTTTAAAAATACTTGCATCGCTCCCGTGGCTGCATGAAAAAATATACCTCTGGACCCCAAGGACAAGAAAAAACACACACAAAACCGCAAAGAAAAGTTTCGGCCATCTGAAAACTGTTATAAGCGCAAGAATGAGCAAAGCGGACAAAAAGACAATCCCTCCCGAGGCGGGAATTTCTACCAAGGCATCTGCAATAAAAATTCCGGCTAGAAAAAATAATATAGGCAATAAAAGCGGCTGCCGCATGTAACTCTCTCCTATTCGAACAATATATATTCTGCGATCTTTTTAAGTTTCTTCTCCCCTACTCCCTTAACATCAAGCAAGTCCTCTTTTCTGAAAAAACTTCCGTACTTGCTGCGATAATCAACTATTCTCTGGGCCAGAACCGGCCCAATACCCTTCACTTCGGAAATCTGCCATGCTGAAGCTTCATTGATATTGATTTTGCGTTCTTCCTTAATC
>JABMSC010000165.1 GCA_013204685.1 Candidatus Omnitrophota bacterium
ATCTTTAATTCTTCTTAATATCATCCTTGGAACGACTGTGTTTCACGAATTTATAGGTCCGATTTTTGCTAAAATGGGCTTGAAGAAGGCAGGGGAGATAAGCGCGCGGGAATAACAGTAGAGGCAATCCATGAATTGCGCGGACAACGGATTAACCCGCCGCACTTCTGTTTTGATCTAATGCTATTTTCAGGCGGCATTAATTCGACCATATGATTTACGCCGCTATTGCTCCGTAAATCATGGTCTCATTAACAAAAAAGCAGCCATGATCGGCTGCTTTTTTGTTAATATTAAACTAGTAGCTTTTCTTTCACCTTTTTTTTAATTTTTAAGGGGGAGAGAAAAGCTAGAAAAGACCCAAATTTTTAATACTCAAACATCACCTCCCGTTACAAAATCAAGTATAGCATACTATATTTGAGAGGCAACTTTTTCTCAGGAGACCCAAAAACAAGACAAAACGAGGCCATTACTTTTAACAACATATTATAATAGAAGAGGTTATAGCAACCATTCAAAATGATGTTTCCCGAGCAAGTTAAGAGAACGCATTCCAAGATTTTTTGAGCAAATGGCCCGATCCCTGATGACAATGATATTTTATTATATAAGCTGGGAGATAACAGAAGTTATTATTTAGTTAGCCGATTTGTCATAATAATTCTGGTAATGTATACTAATTTAATACCAAAAATAACTTATGATATATTTAATTGTATCCAACCTTATTTTCCTTACGATGCTTCTTTATTGCCTGAAGAAGCATCTTACCTGCGGATATCGTCAAAAAGCGTTCCGACGGCTCATCAATAATACAAACATTGGTTATTACAAATACAGATGTGACGACAATGTGATCCTGTCCGCAAACGAAGGTTTTCTAAAAATACTTGAACTGGATATGAACGCGAAGGATGTTGCCGGAAGGTCGCTTAATGAACTTCTTATCGACATTACGGGTGATGAAGACATTTTGGACCAGCTCAGAAAACACAAAAAACTCAAGAACTACGAGTATCGCTTTAAAACGCTTACCGGAAAGGACAAGTGTGTTTTACATAACTCGTATCTGATTAAGGATATTTATCACAAGAGGGATGTTGTTGAGGCTCTGATCGAAGATGTAACCGAGGAAAGAGCTTCTTATGACAAAATGCGTGAATCACAGGAAAGGTATGAGAAACTTTTCAAAAATTCCGGTGACATGGTGATCATATTTAAACTGAACAGTTTTGACATCGAAGAGGTAAACCCGATCACCGAAGTTTTGACGGGACTTTCACCCGATGAAATTACAGGCACATCATTCAAGGATCTTATTCACCCCGCCGGGAGAAAAAGCCTGGATGAGGTTAAGCAGGATCTTTTATTCAGAGGAACATCCCGCGTGGAGACCGTCATGGTCTGCAAAAACGGGGCATACAAGGAAGTGATCATTACATTGAGCGTGGCCCCGATCGGGGAAGAGAAGATCGTTATGGCGGTTATTAAGGATATTCACGAACAGGCCAAGGAAAGAGAAGAGCTTAGCAAACGAAAGAAAGAACTGGAAGACTTCTGGAAGACCGCGGTGGAAAGGGAAGAAAGGATCAAGGAGTTGAGACAGGAACTTGAAAGGACAAAACAGCAGGTAAAACTTCTGGAACAAAAGCATGGTATCAAATAATCCGGAAAAAGACATCAATATAGCGCAGGCAGAAGCGGTTAAATATCAGACAAAAATACTATTTACTGCGTTTGAAATACGTATACTTAATTTGCTGGCCGGCCTTATAATGATCTATGCTATACGGAGTATTTTTGGTATAACTGTTTCATACAAAGCTGAATATGTTTTTTATGCATGGATTGCAACAAGTGCTTGTTATCTGGCATTTATGGGAAGCCGGATAAGAAAAACCCTGCGCTTATTGGACAATGTGCATTTCAGCTATTACTTTTTCTCTATCGTTTATGCTACTTCGCTGGTTCACTACCTTGGGGCAGCGGAATGGATAGCTTTTTTTGTTTATCTTTTTGACCTGATATATGCAAATGTTCTGATGTCGCGCGCGCGCGCGGCGCTAATTACAGGTTTGACCGTTCTAGCTTATTTCTCTTTGATCACACTGGAATACTTTGGAGCGTTTTCTCACCAGGCGGTTTTTCTTCCAGAAGAGCATGTATTTAATAACATCCCATTTATCATAAGCACGCATTTCATTGTGATTGGTGTTTTCTTTTTTCTCCTGTCATACAGTACCGGACTATTTGCAAAGATCAAGGAGAGCAGGGAACGCGAGGTTATTGAATCCCAAAATAGATTTGCCGTAAAAACATACCAGCTGGAGGAGATCACGCGCAGGCTCAGTCATCAGGCAGCAGAGAACAAATATTTGAAAAGAGCAGCTATGGGATATATCGAAAAGAAGGAATTTGAGCTTGATAAGAGCAGGAGGGATCTTGAAGGACAGATAGACAAACTTCGAAAAACACAAAAGTCCATGTATTTCATGATAGAGGATCTTAATGAGATGAGCGCTCAGCTTAAGGAGACCCGCGATAATCTGGAAGACAAGGTTAGGGAAAGAACGGACGAGCTTTTAAATATAAGCCGGAAACTCCACAGGAGTGAACGTCTTGCTTTCCTTGGGAAGCTTGCGGGAAGTGTTACGCACGAACTCAGGAACCCGCTGGCGGTTCTTAAAAACGCCTCCTACTTTTTGACCAAAAAATTTAAAGGCAAAAAAGACGAGGGAGTGAGCAAATATATAGGCATTATTGAAAAAGAGATAGGTATTATAGATTCCATAATTGATGATATAATGGGTTTTGCCAAGACCAGGATCCCTGAATTCGAAGAAGCTGACATCGGGGAACTTGTTGAAAACTCAATAGCAACGATCAATATACCTAAATTTATCAATATAAAAAAGGAGTACCAGAAGTTACCCCAAGTCGAAGTTGACAGCAACCAGGTTATGCATGCCGTTATGAACATAGCTAACAACGCTATAATCGCGATGAGTGGTAACGGTACTTTGACATTCCGCACTTTGCTAAAGGATAATTATGCCTGTATTGAGATAGAGGATACCGGGCCGGGCATTCCTCAGGATCAGCGGGACCTGATATTCGAACCTCTTTTCAGCAGTAAGCCCAAGGGGACAGGGCTTGGTCTTCCGATAGCCAAGATGATGATAGAGATACAGGGCGGAAGAATAGAATTTGACAGCAAGCTGGGAAAGGGCACTATATTTTACATAATACTGCCGGTACACCGGAAGAAGGCGAGCTAAAATAATGGCTGAAAAAAAGAAGATCGTTATAGCGGATGATAGCAAAGAAATATGCCAGATCCTAGAGACCATTCTGACACGTGAAGGGTATATAGTTGATTATGTGCATGATGGGTTTTCGTTATTAACATATTTGAAGACAAATCAGGATATTGATGTTGTTATACTGGATCTTATTATGCCGGAAAAAGGCGGAATAAGCGTATTTGAGACGGTTCGATCGATAGCACCTGCCTCAAAACTCATCATATATACCGGATACAGTAACTACAAGCATACGGTGTTCGGCCGTGAAGCTGATGCTTTTGTAAACAAAGTCGATGGAGTGAAAGAACTTCTCGGGGTTATTGAAAAATTGATCAAGTGACCTCGTATCATAGCGATAGCCCATACAACACTAACCTGCGAGCTAAAAGTTTATTATCATAAATGCGTACGTATCTTCCTGGAAAAATCCGGGTCCTTATCAGCGGTCAGGCCTCTGTCAGTAATAAATGCATCTTTTTTTAGTTCTGAAAATGGCCGCGAAGTATCAAGCCAACCTCTATTGTAGGAACGTTTATCGACCAAACCGGTCAAAAGGCTGCGCTTCCACCAGGGCAGATCCGCAAGCCCGGACCTGTCAATATGATGCCCTATGGTGTTGGTGCAGCTTTGCACGGCCGTGTTGTAAAACTCAGGGCGAGCATAAAGATTGTTCGTTCTCTCAAGCATACACATGAATAGTTTGCGTGCATCCCGAGGGGGCAGCTGCACCCGGTAAAGAAAAACATTTTCTTTCCGGTAATTAGTGCGCAGTCTTACAAGATCCCGTTCATCCGCCCAGATATAGATCAATTCATATTGTTTGTAAAGACCTTTAAACATGCCGTAGGTGTCATTTGTTTCGGGACGAAATTCAATCGAGAGTGTGAGATATTGTCCATCGGAGAACCCGAAACTTAAAAAAGTATGAGCAATAAGCTCATATTCCCAATAATTCATTAAGAGATCCATCGTCTGGAGTTTTTCAAGGTCATAGGTTCGTGTTTCATAATGGACATCAAAATCTTCCGGAATGCGGTAATCGCAGTTCCGCACATTGTGAATAGTGACCAGGCTACCATCGATTTCAGCGTATGGCATTTTTAAATGGTCCGGGTATATGCTGTCTGCTTTCGGGGATATGGAAGTGAACCACAATGCCACACCCAGGAAACAGATAAGACTTATGAGAAGGCCCCTGGTTTTTCTGCGGTTTAATATTATGATAGCGAGCACAGTTATAATGTAGGTGGATGCAGCCAATATTTGGAGCTTTCTACTGGAAGAAAAGACGCAGTAATATGCTGCCATTGAGGCCCACCAGTGGCACATAAGACCGACGAACCAGAATGGCACCAATACTAAGAAACGAAACAGCTTAAATATATGCACAATTTTTTAATCTTTGTCTGTGTCCAACCAATGTTAGTATTCAGTGCGAGTTACCGCTTGAACGCTGTCTTTCACAATCTCAGCACCTTCTTTGTAGGTCCCGGCTTGCGTGGCAACTTCATTGTGGGTATCCGCACTTGCCTGGTATGCTCTTTGCGCGGCTTGTTGCTGCCGCCGCTGCTCAGCGCGCTGCGCTTCGGTCAATGCAAAAGCTGTTGTGGAAACAAGCAATACGGCAATGATGAACAGGGTTATTATTTTTTTCATAGCGCCTCCTTGGGGCGTAAAGGCGATTGCCTTTACAATTTTTAGAAATATCAATCAATCCGCTTCAGGCGGATCGATGAGCCACTAAAAGCCACTTTGTTCTTTCCTTATATTTTTTAGTGGCGAAGCGCAATTGACCAGCCATAAAAAACTTGCCACCTCGCTAGCAGCAGGTTTGGTTTTTTAGTGGCGGAGAGGCAGGGATTCGAACCCTGGGAACCTGTTACAGCTCACACGCTTTCCAAGCGTGCTCCTTAAACCAACTCGGACACCTCTCCAGAAAATTTACTCCGGAATATATAAATCCTTAAAAACTAGCTATAGCTTCCTGATTAGTAGGATATGTTTCAAAGATCTTATCCAATTGAGTTAATTGGACAATGCTCAAGGCTTCACCGGACAAACAGCTTAGTTTTACTTCTCCATTATTCTTTCGGGCTTCTTTTGCAAAAAAGACTATGGTTGCCAGAACGAGTGATGAGAGAAAGCCTACTTTTGAAAGATCAAGGACAAATTTTTTGCCGCCAGACGGCATAAGATCATTCAGTTCTTTTTTCAGAGCTTCACGTTGTTCAAGATTAATCTCATTGAAGGAAAAATGTATGATCACAACATCCTGATCTTGCTCGGTCACTATGAATTTACCCATAATCAATACCCCCTGTGTTTGTATGATTAGATATTTTACATACATACTTCTGTTTTGTCACGAAATTTATTTTTTATCAAAATAATATTAATTCTAAAAAAGAATGTGGAGAATTTACCTATATTTTGGTAGAATTGAGTAGTTGTATGTTGGTGAGAAGCGAAGGAGAGGTGGCAGAGCGGTTGAATGCGGCGGTCTCGAAAACCGTTGGACCTTTGGGTCTCGGAGGTTCGAATCCTCCTCTCTCCGCCATTGTATAAGAGCTGTAGCTACCGGTAGATTCGAACATATTTTAGGG
>JABMSC010000014.1 GCA_013204685.1 Candidatus Omnitrophota bacterium
GGTTTATCCCTTAATAAAAAGATCCTATTCTAAACCTTACATCCTTGGCCTTTATTTTTCCCGTGTAACTCTCGTTGAATTTTTTTAGAAACTCCCTTTTCTTCAGCGTAAGCTCATAAAGCCAAGAAGAGTTCTCCACAATAACAACAAGAACTCCTTTTTTTAAGCTTACCGGTTTGGCGTGTTTTTTGGTTTCTTCTTCTGCGGCCTTCGAAAACGCTTCCATGACAGCGTTTCCTTTCTTTACGGTGCCTTGTTCCCATTTCCTTATAAGGCCGTCCAGGATCCCGCCGACATGTTTTGCGTCTTTCATCACAAGAGTTCCCTTGATTCAGGATATCAGGGGATCTGGTTATCGGGACATCGGCTTTGTTTGCGCCCCGATCCTCCACGATGTCCCGGTATCCTTTCCTTAAGTAGTAAGCTGCATAGGCAGCACTACATATGTATACTCTTCGCCCCGGCGGACAACTCCGGGTTTATTGGAATCGTTAACTTCCAAAACTATTTCTTCATCTGTCAGGTTTCTCAGGACATCCATAAGGTATCTCGGATTGAATCCTATCTCTATTACATCGTCTCCCGAATACTCAACATCCAGCTCCTCTTTGGCTTCTCCAAGATATGGCGTATTTTTTGAGATCGTCATTTTCTTCTTTTTTATGCTCAGTTTGATCGCCATAGAATCCTGGTCGGTGAATATGCTGGCCCTGTTCGTCGCGGATAAAAATTCTTCTCTTGAAAGCCGCACCTCTTTTGAGGATTTTTCGGGGATAACTTTTTCATAGTTTGGATATTCGCCTTCTATGAGCCGTGAAAGTATAATGCATTTTGGGAATGCGAACATCACCTGATTGTCCCCAAATTTTATCGTCACTTCTCCTTCATCCAACAGCATCCTCTTAACTTCCTGAACCGTCTTTGTTGGTATGATCACTTCTCTGTCGATCGGGGTCTTTTTTGGTAGAGGTTTTGAGCTCAGGGCAAGTCTCCTGCCGTCCGTTGCAACCATATTGATGCTGTCTCCTTTAATTATAAAAAGCATGCCATTAAGCACAAACCTTGTATCGTCTCTGCTTATGGCAAAATCTGTAAGGTTTATCATCTCTTTCAGCACGATCTGCTCCACCGTTACGGAATCTTTGTCCTTAAATAGGGGTAGTTGGGGGAACTCTTCCTTTGGCAGGCCTATGATCTTGAAGTTGGCTTTTCCGCTTTTTATGGCGACGCTATTGCTTTTTTTCATTGAAAGATTAATTTCACTTTCATCCGGGAGCGCTTTTATGATGTCGAAGAATTTCTTAGCGGGTATGGTTATTGCCCCCGGCTGGTCAACTGATACGGGTATGGTAGAGCAGATACCTATATCAAGATCGGTTGCTGTTAACTTTAGGTTGTCTTTTTCCGCTTCAAGGAGGACGTTGCTAAGTATGGGTAAGCTGCTTTTTTGTGCAACTGCGTTTTGAACCGTCTGAATGCCTTCCATTAAAGCGTCTTTTGTGATCCTAAGTTCCATGATTCCTCCTGTTTGCATAAACACTATTTACTAGATGCTATTATTCTTTTAAAAGAAAGAAGTAGTCGTAGTCTTAATAGGGCCTGTGGATAAGTGGATAACACCACAACTAATTACAAATAAACAAGATATTTAAATAACAACCGGTGGATAACTACTGTAAAACCTCTGGACAACATGTGTCTAAGTACAAGAGTTATCCACAAGATATCAACAGCTATCTCTTTACCAAAGAAACAAGTTTTTCCAGCATACTGCGTGTATTTTCCGATTCTTCAAGCTCTTTTGTTATTTTATCACAAGCATGCATCACCGTAGTATGATCTCTCCCACCGAAAAAGCTTCCAAGATCAGGTAAAGAGTGATCTGTCATATCCCGCGAGATATACATAGCGACCTGACGGGGATATGCCACCGCACGGGTCCGTTTTTTTGTTTTCATGTCGGACTCTTTAATATCAAAAAAGTCAGCCACAACCTTTTGTATGTGCTCTATTGTTATTTTTTTATCATGCGCCGATATCATGCCTTTCAAGACCTCTTTAGCCAGCGCGACCGTCATTTCCTGCCCGGTAAGTTTCGAGAAAGCGACAACACGAATGAGCGCGCCTTCCAGTTCACGGATATTCGTTTTAACATTTTCCGCAAGGAAATACAGAACTTCTTTGGAGACTTTAACGGATTCGTTTTCACTTTTTTTCCCTAAGATAGCTATCCTGGTCTCAAAGTCAGGCGCCTGAAAATCCGCGATCAAACCCCATGCAAACCTTGATATGAGCCGCTCTTCCAGGTCCGGGATCTCCTGAGGCGAGCGGTCGCTGCAAAGCACTATCTGTTTATGCGAATCGTATAGAGCGTTGAAGGTATGAAAAAACTCTTCCTGTGTGGCTTCTTTCCCGGCGATGAACTGTATGTCATCAATTAAAAGGATATCAACGTTTCTGTACATAGAGCGGAATTTCTGCGTGTTCTTTTTACGTATGGAGGATATAAGCTGATTGGTAAATTCTTCACTTGTAATATAAAGCATTTTTGCCTTTTGATAGGTCTTTGCTATCTCCTGACCCATAGCCTGCATGAGATGCGTCTTTCCGAGCCCGACACCGCCGTATAAAAAAAGAGGGTTATAAACTTTCGCAGGCCTTTCGCAGACGGCTAATGCCGCAGCGTGTGCAAACCGGTTACTGTTCCCAACAACAAAATTATCAAAAGTGTAATTCGGGTTAAGGCCGATCGCCTGGTAACGACTTTCCGGAAACTGCCGTGATCCGCTGAAAACAGACTGAAGCCAGCCAACGGACTTTTCTTCCGGCGGAACATGAGGAGCGTTTTCGGATCTCTTTTTTTTCTTGGGTTCACTTGAAGCGTTAGCTGTTTCAGCTTCTTCGGGCGCAGTTTCAGAAATAAGAAAATTAACGGAAAGAGCTTTCCCGGAAGCCTGCTGAACAGCCGTTTTGATAAGGCTTATATATTTTTCCCGGATCCAGTTCTCAAAAAATTTATTCGGTACCGCTAGAGCAATAGACTTATCATCTATAGAGGCCTGTTCAATGGGCATAAACCAGGCAGAGAAGATCTGCTCATTTACTTCGCTTTTCAGTATGGAGAGGGCTTTTTCCCAGGTCTTTTCCATTATAAAAGGCCGAAAATCCGGCTAAAAGTTATCAACAAAACGCTAAACTTATCCACAAAAAAACAGGTGAGATATCAACAGGTTATCCACAGGATAAGTGCTTCCGAAATCGCACCGAAAATCATTATATATGCAAGGCGATATCATTGCAAGCATTATTTGCGTTTATTGCGCTTATAGGGTTCATTGAGTTTATAGCGTTAAAGGAGGCGTGCTCTGTTTTGAGCGCCACGAACGCAAACAACGCAACAAACGCACATGGAGTTAGTTGCGTTTATGGTGGTTATTGAGTTTATAGCGTTAACGCAAAAAACGCTATGAACGCAAACAACGCAACAAACGCATTACAGCTTGACTTAGGTGCAGTGTATGTTATAATCATACACTCAAAAATTTATACTGATCATAAAAAGGAGATTTTCGGTGAAAAAGAACCTGAAAACAAAATCGAATCTGAAGAGAAAAAGGAAACATGGGTTTCGCGAAAGATCAAGCTCGAAATCCGGAAAGGCCGTATTAAGCCGGAGAAGAAAAAAAGGGAAAAAGGTCCTGTCTGCGTAGTGAAGATGCGGCATATTGTACAATCAAAGGTGTTCGCCGATATTATGAAGAGCGGCGGAAAGGTGCGCGGGAAGGTGGCTTCCCTGCACTACAGGCGAAAAAACGAACAAAAGGGACTGGCCGTCGGCATTACTATTTCAAAGAAAAACGTGCGGAAGGCGGTAAGAAGGAACTATATAAGGCGATTGGTCTATTTGTATTTTCAGCACGCGGAAATTGCCGGCCAAAAAGCTGTGGAGATTGTAGTTCGTGTCGGGCCGGAAAATGCGACCTGGAAAAAAAGAACGATCTCTAAAACCATACGTGAAGAGCTCGAACACTTGTCAAAAAAGGCCGGTATAATATTATGAACACTTTGATGGCAGCTGAAAGTCGTGCAGAAGAAAAGGAAAGCCCTCCTGCAAGAATGCGGAACATGTTACAGGATGCGATGGTGGGGCTTATAGGGATCTACAGAAGCTACATAAGTCCTTTTACTATAAAAAGTTGCAGACATCACCCCACCTGTTCGGAGTACGCTGAACAGGCCTTAAGGGAATTCGGGGTTTTTAAGGGAAGCGCAAAAACAGCGTGGCGCATTTTAAGATGTAACCCTTTTTCCCGGGGAGGATACGATCCGGTTATCAGAGACCCGCGAGATGATGCGCAGGGCTTGTCTCAAAAGTAGACAGGCATAGGAGAAAAAGAAGGAAATTTTATGGAAAAGAAACTACTCATTGCTTTGGGATTATCTTTACTTGTATTAGTTGCGTTTCAGAAGCTGGCTCCCAGGCAGGAAACGCCCGCCCCCGTGCAAGTTGCGGCCCCGGTTGCTCAGGTGGCAGGACAAAAAGTTGCAATAGGAGGGAGCGCCTCAGAAGGGGCAGCGCCGTTACGAGCTGAAACCTTTCTTCCGGAAGAGCCCTTGAAGGAAACGCTGACAGAAGTACAAACGGAGACGTTTTCCGTTACTTTTTCTGATATTGGCGGCAGTATAAAGAAATTAATCCTTAATGAATACAGAATAGACGACGAAGAAGAGGTTCTCCTTGACGAAGGAACTCCCTCTGACCGGCTTTTTGCTTTGAATACCAACGCTATAGCAAGCCTGGAACAAACGAAGTTTGCTCTCACACAGGAAGAGAATATCCTGGAATATAAATACAAAGACTCCGAATGGATGGAAGTAACCAAGAGGTACACCTTACATAAGTCCTTAGATTATATGAACTTAGAACTTTCTTTCACCAATCTTTCTTCCAGAGATATTGCTTTTTCCTACAATGTGCGCGGTCCTTCCTGCCTGAAGGCTTCCGGAAAGATGATCGGAAGAAACTTCACTGAAATGGATGCTTTGATCGACGGAAAGCTTTGGAAGAAAAAAAGCGCTAAAAGCCCCGAAGAAAGATCAGGATATATTGAATGGGCGGCCATGAAAAACCGCTATTTTGCTATTATACTAAAGCCCTTCACGCTTCCCAGGGCCGTAATAGTAAGCAAGAATCTGCAGAACCAGCTCGTGTCATCGCTGGGCTCAGAGACAAGCACCTTATCTCCCGGCGAAACCCTTAAAGAAGAATATGTCCTCTATGCGGGGCCGTTATCCGAAAAACGACTGGAAGCTATGGGATACAAAATGAGCTCGATAATAGACTATGGATTTTTTGGTGGAGTCAGCAAGGTGATACTAGCTGTTCTTCGCATGTTTTTTAACCTTACACACAATTGGGGAGTTTCAATACTACTGGTGTCATTTTTCATCAATTTGATACTACTGCCGCTAACGTATAAAAGTTTCTCGTCAATGCAGCAGATGAAAAAAGTACAGCCGCATCTTGCAAAGCTCAAAGAGATACACAAAGACAACCCGCAGAAGCTCAACAAAGAGACAATGGAATTATACAAGAAATACAATGTAAATCCGCTTGGCGGGTGCCTGCCGATGCTTTTGCAAATGCCGATCTTTATAGCGCTTTATCAGGGGCTTGTGCGTTCTGTAGAGCTCAAAGGGGCTTCGTTTTTGTGGATAAAAGACCTTTCACGCCCGGATGCGGTGCCTTTACCGTTTACATTACCGGTTATCGGAGATCATATTAACATTCTGCCGCTCCTGATGGCAGGACTTATGGTTGTTCAGCAAAAGATATCACAAGCCGCTATGGGAGCAGGAGCAACTCCGGAACAGGCCAGCCAGCAAAAAATGATGATGATGGTTATGCCCATCATGTTCGGGTTTCTGTTTTACAAGATGCCGGCGGGATTAGTGCTATACTGGCTGACCAATACGATTTTAATGACCGCCGAGCAAGGTTTTATCGGTAAACGATTAGAGGCAAGGTAAAAATATCATGATCAATGCAAAACCAGAGTCAAAATATATGGAAGTTGAAGACGTTACTGTAGAAAAAGCTATTCGCAAAGCGATTAAAGCCCTTCATGTTGACAGAAAATTCATCAACATAGAGGTTATCAATGAAGAGCATAAGGGTCTATTCGGCATGCAAGGCGCCGAACCCGCGAGGATCCGAGTAACCCTCAAGAAACCACAGAAATAAGACCCAAGCCTCATTACAAATTCCAAAGGAAGATATAACAGGGCAAGATTCAAAATGTTTCCACGTGGAAACGTTAATCTGGTCAGGTTTCACTTTTGTGCTGAGTTCTGGGTTCTGGGTGCTGTGTGTGTTTTCAGCGATACTCCGCACACAGCACCAAATAAACATAGCGAGCTTACAATTGTGCATTTCTTAAACGTTTCCACGTGGAAACGGGGAATGCTGAACATAGAGCACTCACTTGACAAACAACACTATATGTGCTATATTCTTTTAAAATCAATATATCATTTTTCCCACCCAAAAAAGCGAGATAAATATTGAAAAAAATAGCATTCTGTAACCAAAAAGGCGGCGTTGCAAAAACAACTTCAGCCATAAACGTTGCAGCCTATCTGGCGCTACATGGCCACAAAACCCTTCTTATAGACCTTGACCCGCAAGGCAACGCTACCAGCGGGCTTGGGATCAACAAGAACGAACTGAAACAAAGTATCTACAACGTTCTTCACGAACATGTCGGCCTTGATGAGGCAATGCAACAGACAGACATTGAGCTATTGACAATAGTCCCTTCAAACATAAATTTAACAGGAGCAGAAGTTGAACTTGTTAATCTTATGGGACGGGAATATCGCTTGAAAAAAGCCATACAGGAGCTTGAGAACAGTTTCGAATATATAATTTTTGATTGCCCGCCCTCTCTGGGCCTTTTGACAATAAACGGGCTTGCCGCAGCGGATTCTGTAATAATCCCAATTCAATGCGAATACTATGCCCTAGAAGGCCTGGGTCAATTAATGCAGACAATTAACCTTATCAAAGACAATCTGAACGCTTCCTTAGAAATAGAAGGCGTATTAATGACTTTGGCAGATTATCGCACGAACCTGACAAAAGAAGTTATTAGCGAAGTACAGAAACACTTTGGAGACAAAGTTTACAAAACAATAATACCCAGAACAGTAAAACTTACAGAGGCGCCAGGGTTTGGCAAACCAATTGCCCTTTATGCGCAAGATTCAACAGGCGCAAAAACATATGAATTAGTAGCCAGGGAAATTCTCAAGCTCCCCATAGATTCAGAAGTCATTGAAAGCAAAGAACTTACAGAACATTTGGAGGAAAAAGATGGAAAAGAGACTGGGTAAAGGGTTGGACGCCCTTATTTCAGAGGACATTAGTAGTACCAAAGAAAAGGTTGAAAAGATCAGGCTTACGGATATCATCCCAAACCCTTTTCAGCCGAGAAAACAGTTTGATGAAGACAAATTAGGAGAACTTGTAAGTTCCATAAAAGAAAAAGGCGTCATTCAACCTATTCTCGTCAGGCCCACCACCGAGGGCTATGAACTTGTTGCCGGCGAAAGAAGATGGCGCGCGGCGCAAAAACTTAATTTTGAAGATGTCCCTGCTATAGTGAGATCGGATATTGACGACGCAAGCAGTTTAGAGATCTCTCTTATTGAAAATATCCAAAGAGAAGAACTCAACTCTATCGAAGAAGCCGGCGCATACCAGGAACTCATAGACAAGTTCGAATACACTCTCGACAAAGTCGGACAGATGGTGGGAAAAGATAAAACAACAATATCCAACAGCTTGCGCCTCTTAAGTCTTTCTACAGATCTGCAGCAGCACATCATCGATGGGCAGATTTCCGCGGGCCACGCAAAAGCGCTATTATCAGTAGCTAGCGAGAACAAAAGAAGAAAAATCGCAAGAACGATAATTAATAAAGGAATTTCCGTAAGAGAAACAGAAGTTCTTGTACAAAGGCTTGCCGAACCGAAAACAAAAACATCAAAAATAAAAGATCCTGAAATTGCTGCGGTCGAAGAAAAGCTCCAGCATAAACTTGGAACAAAAGTTAATATCCATCAGGGCAGAAAAAGAGGAAAGATCGAGATCCAGTATTTTTCTAATGAAGATCTTCAGCGATTGTTGGGAATGATTCTTGGATAACAGTGCTGAGTGCTGAGTGCTGAGTAAGAAAAGCGGCCGGATTTAAACTCCGGCTGTTTTTTTGTGGATAAAGTTGCTTAACCCCCGGGTGCAACTGAGGTTAACATAATAAACACAACAAAAGCAATAAATCCTTGACAGATAAAGGGAAACGTAGTATTATTACACAACTGAATTAACCTTTTAAACCGGTCCAGAGAGACCTGAAAAGGAGCAAAAGATGAATATATGTAAATTACAAGCCTGCTTGTCGCATGACGGGGAGGCTTTTTTTGTGCCCGGACTCTTATAAATAAAGGAGAAATATGAATCTTAAAGAAAAATCAAAAACACTGGATGAGGCGGGAATAAAGAGAACCCTTTTAAGGATCTCTCATGAGATCATTGAAAAAAACCAGGGGACGGATGAGCTGGTCGTTATCGGGATACGCAATAGAGGCGCTTATCTGGCTGAGAGGATCGCCGAGAACATGAAAGCGATAGAAGGCAAAGACGTTCCGGTTGGGGCGATCGACATAACGCTCTACAGGGACGACCTCTCAGAGATCGCCGAGCAGCCGGTCCTTCAGTCAACAGATATCGACTTCGATATAAACAACAAAAAGATCATACTTGTCGATGACGTGCTTTTTACCGGCAGGACGGTTCGCTGTGCTTTGGACGAGCTGGTGGATTTCGGGAGGCCCGCAAACATACAACTGGCGGTACTTGTAGATCGCGGGCACAGGGAATTTCCGATAAGGCCGGACTTTGTGGGGAAAAACATCCCCACATCAAAAGATGAAAGCGTAGAAGTGCGCCTGAAAGAGACCGACGATAAGGAAGAAGTTGTTGTATTAGCATAAAAAGCGGAGACATAAAACCATGAAAAAAGAAAAAACGATTAAATGGACTCGGAAGCACCTTCTGGGGATAGAGGGCCTCACGGCTGAAGAGATATTGCTTATACTCGATCAGGCGGAAGAGTTTAAAGAAGTGCTGGAGCGGCCAATACCAAAGGTTCCCACGTTAAGGGGGATGACCATAGTTAACCTATTCTGTGAGGCTTCCACGAGGACGCGGTCCTCTTTTGAGCTGGCGGCTAAAAGGCTTAGCGCTGATACGCTGAGTATAGTGGCTTCATCTTCCAGCTTCGTCAAGGGAGAGACCCTCAAGGATACCGCACGCAACATAGAAGCGATGAAGATAGACATGATAGTTATGAGGCATGCATGTGCGGGAGCGCCTCACTTTCTGTCAGGCTGTGTGGATGCGTCAGTCATAAACGCAGGTGATGGGGCCCACGAACATCCTACACAGGCACTTTTAGATGCATTTACTATCCGCAAGAAAATCGGAAAATTTAAAGGTCTTAACGTAAGCATAATAGGGGACATATCCCACTCCAGAGTCGCAAGGAGCAATATCTGGGCCCTGAACAAGCTTGGCGCAAATGTTACGGTATGCGGTCCCAAGACATTGATACCCGCTCAAATTGAAAAGATGGGAGTTAAAGTAACATACGATATAGACGAGGCCATAAAGGGAGCGGATGTCTTGAATGTATTAAGAATTCAGCTTGAAAGGCAGGAGAAGGGGCTTTTTCCGTCAATACGAGAGTATGTAAAATGTTTCGGTATAACTAAAGATAGACTGGAAAAGACGGCTAAAAAGGATATAGTAGTAATGCATCCGGGCCCAATAAATAGAGGCGTGGAGCTTAGCCAGGATGTAGCAGACGGTAAATACTCGGTAATTCTTGACCAGGTAACCAACGGTGTGGCTGTGAGAATGGCAGTTTTATTCCTCTTGAGCCAGGTTATTAGGGCAAGCGCGGGAAAAGACGAAAAATTAGAAGAAGATTAATATGATTATCCCAAACATCGGAAAAAACAAGCTAAAAATGGAGTAAATATGAAAATTTTGATCAAAAACGGACGCATAGTAGACCCGGCAAACAATATAGATAAAAAGGGGGATCTATTAATAGAGAATGGGAAGATAAGTAAGCTTGGCGGATCTATCAAGGAAAAGGCCAATAAAACCATAGAGGCTGATGGAAAGATAGTCGCCCCGGGCCTTGTGGATATGCACACCCACCTCAGGGAGCCGGGACGCGAAGAAGCCGAGACTATAGATACTGCCATGAAGGCGGCTATCAAGGGAGGATTTACCACTCTCAGCGCCATGCCAAATACAGATCCGGCATGTGATACACAGGCAGACGTAAAGTTCCTTTTGGAAAGGGCCCGTGAGGTTGGATTAGGCAATATACTGCCGGTGGGAACCATAACCAAAAAAAGAGAAGGCAAGGAACTCTCTCGAATGGCAGAGCTAAGGGATGCGGGATGCCTTGCGATCTCTGACGACGGCGCTTCAGTTGCCGATGCGGGGCTTATGCGGATAGCGATGGAATATGCTTCCATGGAGGACCTTTTGGTAATATCTCACTGTGAAGATAAAGACTTGTCATCCGGAGGAGTAATGCACGAAGGATACTTCTCGACTGTCTTGGGCCTGAAGCCCTTCCCGGCGGAAGCTGAAAGCACCATCATAGAAAGGGACGTGCTTCTTGCGGAACTTGCCGGAGTGCGCCTGCACATAGCGCATGTAAGCGCGGCAGCAAGCGTTGAAGTAATAAGAAACGCTAAAAAGAGAGGCGCAAAAGTAACAGCCGAAGTTACTCCTCACCATCTTACGCTTACAGATGAAAGGGTTCAGTCTTTTGATACGAATTTAAAAGTCTCCCCGCCGCTAAGGTCGGAGGAAGATGTAAGGGCTCTTAAGGAGGGACTTAAAGACGGGACCATAGATGCTATCGCAACGGATCACGCGCCGCATCTTGCGAATGAAAAAGACAAGGAATTTGATTATGCTCCTTTTGGAATGATAGGGTTGGAGACAGCGCTTGCGCTTGTCGCCGGGACTTTAGTAGAGGAGAAGCATCTCAGTTGGCCGGAACTCATAAGGAAACTTTCAACGAATCCTGCAAGCATACTCAAGTATGACAGGGGCACTCTTAGCGAAGGCGCAGCCGCCGATGTAGTTGTGATAGACCCGGGAAAGAAGTGGATATACAAAAAAGAAGATATAGCGTCCAAATCCACCAATTCACCCTTTATCGGATGGGAGCTTAAGGGGAAAGTTACCTGTGTTATTGCAGGCGGGAAAATAGTTATTGAGGAATAATGGAAAACATGCGCTTTATCGTAACAAAAGAAA
>JABMSC010000166.1 GCA_013204685.1 Candidatus Omnitrophota bacterium
CCGCCCCTCGACTTTGCTCGGGACTCCCTTCGGTCGTTATCGCTTAACGCTGTCCTTAATGCTCATCTATCACAAAATCCTCTATATGCAAGGATGAGTCTTCTTTAAGGTCGATCTTACATCTATATTTACGCTGGATATCCCTCAATACCCTCGCCTGATCCGATACCAGTATGGCATTAATATCCGGATGCATTCTGACGGTTATATGTTTCAGTTTTTTGTCGCTTCTTGTGAGCAATTTGTCTATTCTCCTGGCTACCTCTATCGCTATAGTCTCCACGCTTTTGATCATACCTTTGCCCCCGCAATAAGGGCACTCAACATGCGAAGTCCCTTCAACGCTTTTTCGCATCCTTTGCCGGGTCATCTCCACAACACCAAACTGGGATATATCCCTTAAACTTATTCGCGCTTTGTCATTATGCAATTTATTCTGCAAAGCATGATATGTCTTGTCTCTATGCCCCTTCTGATCCATGTCAATAAAATCTATGATAACGATACCGCCGATATCCCTTAACATCAGCTGTGTAGGGATTTCCTCTGCAGCTTCCACGTTTGTCTTAAAGGCGGTTTCTTCAAGGCTTTTCTTCCCGGTGAATCGTCCGGTATTTACATCTATAACCACCACTCCTTCTGTCTGCTCAATTATCAGATACCCGCCGCTTTTGAGAGAGACTTTTCTTTCGAAAATTTCATCCACCTTCTTATCTAAGTTATGCTTCTCGAACAAAGGGGTCAGGCCGGTGTACAATTTAACTTTTCTTCGAAGCGCCGGCATGAACGCCTTCAGGAATTTTATGATCCGTCCATACTCCTCCTTCGAATCAACGATAAGCTGCGTCACATCTTCTGTAAAATTATCCCTTATCATCCTTAGAACTATCCCGTATTCCTCATAAACTGTTACAGGTGAATTCTGCCGATCCGCACGGGATTTCACACGCTCCCAAAGATTTGCCAGGTATTTTAATTCGTTCCGGAGTTCTTCTTTGGTCCGGTTCTCTGCAACCGTCCTCACGATACAACCCGATTTTTCCGGAAGGGCCACATCCCTGATTATATCTCTTATCCTTTTTCTTTCATCCTTCTCGGTGATCCTCCGGGAAATGCCCGTGTTCTTATCGTGGGGCGTCAGGACAACATATCTTCCCGGAATGCTTATATAGGTCGTAAGTCTCGGGCCCTTTGTCCCGATAGACTCCTTTACAACCTGAACCATGATCTCTTCGCCTTTCTTCAATATGTTCTCTATTTTAGGCGTCGGTTTTCTTTTTGCATGAAAATCGGGTTCATCCTCATCCGCCAGCATCTCCTTCAAGACGGCAGTTTTATCCACAACGTCACCCACATGAAGAAAACCGTTCTTCTCCATACCGATATCGACAAAGGCCGCCTCGATGCCGGGGACAATGGCAGTCACTTTCCCCTTGTATATGCTTCCCGCATAATGTTCAAGACTTTTTCTCTCCATGAAAAAATCTATCATTTTGCCGCTCTCCAGAACAACCACACGCGTCTCTGCCGGACCGACATTTACCAGTATTTCTTTGCCTTTTTTTTCCGGTGGCTTCTTTTTTGTTCTTCTTCTCGCTGTCATATTTTTACCCTTTTCCTTTTTTTATGCTTTCTCCACGTCCAAGAGCCTCACACCCTCCGGAAGCTGGTCATTGATCTCTTTCATGACAAGACCGGGGTCTCTTTCCTCGTTCAGCCATAAGAACATCTCTTCGGACAAGCCCTCCACCCCCAGTTTCAGGGCCTTCGGCATGCTTATCTTTACGCGCGGGGTGAACCCCCTGCTTAAGACAAATGGTAAAGACGTTCTCCTGATAGCCCTGCGAAAGAGCATCATAAGATCCAAATGAGATATATAGACCATGGCGCCTTTTTTCTCAAAAACTGCATTATATTTTACTGTGGGTTTATTCATCCATTTTGCATTTACTTGGTGTGGGACCTATGACAAAAGGATATGGATCCAGTACCAGGGGGAACTCTGAAGGTAAATAAATTCAAAACACTTATTATGAAAAACTCTTCTCTTTTTTATGAAAATATGCGATATTTTTCACCACACATCCTTTCCCTTCTCCCCTTATCCCTTTTATTTCCTGCCGTCCCTATTCTTTAATGAAACCACAATTTATTACCAAAACTTCCACCAATTCTTTTTCTTTTCTTCCTCTGCTTCCCTGGAAGAAAGCGGAACGTTTGCTGTTTCCTGGCTTTCGATTAATTCTCCTGTTTTTATTTCCGAGGAGGATCCGCTCCCATCTCCTTCAGGAAGACAAAACTTCTTATACGAATCCATTGACTGTGAATTAACAATGGAATCCATGGGGTCTTTTATAAG
>JABMSC010000167.1 GCA_013204685.1 Candidatus Omnitrophota bacterium
GGCGTGGCGGTGCTGGGAGAACATTTCCAGCGGCAGATCCACAATATCAGCCAGGATCAGTTCAAATCCAAATTCTATAAAGATTGCATGCGGATGACCGGTAACAAAGGCATAGGTGTTATCAGTGACAGCAACGAACAGCCGATGTTCCTCAATTCAAAGTTCGGGCCGTTCTGTATCGTTACCAGCGGGCTTATCGAGAATACCGACGACCTGGTGAAAGAACTGCTTGAGAAAGGCATTTCCTTCAGCGAGATGAGTAACGGCACGGTCAATGTAACGGAACTGATAGCGAAACTGATCAACCAGGGTGACGATCTTATCGGCGGCATAGAAAAGATGTTCGCGGCGATAGACGGATCCTGTTCGCTGCTGCTTTTGAACAGGGACGGTGTTTATGCCGCCAGGGATCGTCTTGGATATACCCCCCTTGTTATCGGAAAAAGGAAAGACGCGTGGGCGATAACTTCCGAGACCAGCGCCTTTCCGAACAACGGGTTTGAGACGGTAAAATACCTTGAGCCCGGAGAAGTCGTCCTTGTGAGCGAAAAAGGCATGGCGCCGAGAAGGCCCGGCGGCGACACTAACCAGATATGCGCGTTTCTCTGGATATATACCGGTTTTCCCGCTTCCAGTTACGAAGGTATCAACACGGAAACAACCCGGGAAAAGTGCGGCAGATATCTCGCGAAACGGGATAAAGACATTGAAATTGATCTGGTCGCCGGGATACCCGATTCCGGGATCGCGCACGCGCTGGGTTACGCGATGGAATCAGGCAAACCGATCAGACGGCCGCTTGTAAAATACACTCCGGGATACGGCCGCAGCTATACCCCGCCGTCACAGGAGACACGCGACTTGATCGCTACTATGAAACTTATCCCGATAAAGGACATAATTGAAGGTAACAGGATCGTCATATGCGAGGATTCTATTGTTAGAGGGACGCAGCTGAAGAACTTTACCGTTAATAAACTGTGGGAATGCGGGGCGAAAGAAGTGCATATTAGGCCCGCATGTCCGCCGATCATGTTCCCGTGCAAATTCTGCCTGTCCACACGATCGATCCACGAACTCGCCGCCAGAAAGGCCATCAAGAGCCTGGAAGGGCACGATATAGAGGATGTATCGGAATACATCGACCATAATTCCGAAAAATACAAGAAGATGATAGAATGGATCAGGAAAGATCTTGATGTGACCACGTTAAAGTACCAGGATCTCGAAGACATGATCGAGGCTATCGGTCTGCCGAAAGAGAAACTGTGTAGCTATTGCTGGACAGGCGAATGCCCGGGATGCGCATCGGCAGAAAAGATCGAAAAACAAAATACCGAAGTGGCCTAACCTCAAACATGAGAACCATAAATATCCCATCCGCATTCAACAGCTACTGGGGTGTGTTCCTGACTTTGGGATGTAATTATACATGCCCCTTTTGTATCCAGAAACTTGCAGGGGAGGTCCCTCACTATGATATCGCCAGCGGCGATAAATGGGTAGAGGCACTCAATTCCATCGAAGGTAGGGCACGAAAACGTTTCCTCCGCGGGAATAAGGTTAGGAAGTTGTCATTGATCGGCGGGGAACCGACCCTTCATCCCGATTTTTTTGATATTGTGAACGGCCTGGACTATAATTGGAGCCTTACGGTTACGACCAACCTTGGCACGAAAGCATTTGACGATATCGGCACCTTCGCGAAAAAGGTTAAAAGAAAGAAAAAGATACGTTTTCACCTGTCCTTTCACGACGGGTGCGCTGATACCGACGAGTTCATCGCCAAAACAAGAGATCTTAAAAGGGCAGGGGTGAACGTAAATCGAATATTCACCGTTTGTTATCCTCCCGATGAACCGGGTAGGTTTGAGGAGTATCAGAGTATTTTCAAGAGGAACGGTCTCTTTCTTCGGAAACAGAGGTATAACGGTTTCTATAAAGATAAACTGTATCCTTCAGGCGGGGACGAAAGCGGGTTTGAGTTTAAGGACAACATCACCGATTACGAAGAATACCACAAGGGCTGCTCGATGAAAAAGAAAGAACCTGTTTATTGCAAAGTTAACAAGATCCTGTTCGCCCCGAACGGTGACGTCTATAACTGTCATTACAAGGTTTACACCGGCTGCCAAGACCATTACGGCAATCTTTTTTCATCCGGCCCAACAATAAACGTTCCGCAGGACTACTTTCTCTGCGACGATTACGGTCACTGCAACCCCTGCGACTGGCCTTATGCACAGTTTAAGGAAATGTAGGGTCCGTTCCCCGAATGGATTAATAAGATATCGAAGGTTTGTTTTATCTTACTTGAGAGTAATGGAATGAAAAGGGTCTATAGCGTACCTGACCACCAACTGCAGAACATTAGAAATTGCATTTCTACCGCACGATATGATACAATGCCGTGGTTGAAGAGTGCAAGGGCACAAATTAGCATTGGTTGACAAAAAAGGAGTCAGAATGCAGGAAGAAATAAAGAAACATGAGATGCAGGAACAGGAAATTGATCTGGCGGATTATGCCAGAGTAATTGTAAAGCGCTGGAAAGTTGCGCTTACCGTTTTCCTTGTTTTGACAATACTATCGTCGTTGTTGTTGGTAAAAGCAGGATTTCAGGCTTACCGCTCTCGTGAGATATCAGTATTGATTGACACTAGTTTATCCAATGAAACAGAAGATACAGAGGAATTAGTAATATCGGTTGAAGAAGTAAGAAAGGTGATAGATGAGATGCTTTTGCGTTGGAAAGAAATTAATGGAAAGAAAAAAGATCCTGAGTTAGTTAGTTTAAATGCAAAGATTAGTACAACGATCGCTCTAAACTTAATAAGGATAAGTACTATCCAAGATGTGAGGATGCAAGAGAATGGTAAAAAATTGGCCAACAAGCTGGTCGAAGTAGTACTAAAAAAGGGCGAAAAAATAATAGAAAAAGAAAAAAAGAAAATTAAAAATGAAGTAATGGTTGTCGAAGATAGCATTAGAGTGGAAAAAGATGAAATAGTAAAATTGGAAAAAATCTTGGAGATTTTGCCGAAAAAGGAAAAAAGTCTACTTGTTATAGCAGGGGAAGTAGAAAATAATGCCAAAAGTTTAATGGTATTACGTGAGAATACAGTAGCACGGGAGAATTCCAGATATGACATGTTTGAAAAATTGACCGGTGCGGATTCCGTTCTTACAAATATAAAATTTTCCAAAGAACTAAATGAACAACTTAACGAATTGGATAAAAAGGGTGTGGATGAACAAATTAAGATTAATGACATAGAAGAAAACATCAGAAAGCTTATCATCCAGAAGGAGCGGTTAGATCTTAGGGCGGCGAATTTACGCAACATAATGTTGATCGGGAAGCCAAAAGTTTTCCGTGTTCCAGATAAAGTGAAAAAGGTAACAGAGACATTTGTTGTGTGCATAATCTTTAGTTTTTTTGCAAGTATATTAGCGGTGTTTGTTGTGGAGTTTTTTGAAAAAAATGAGAACAAAAGAATAGCTTTGATTTAACAAGCGAAATATTGTATTTGGATTAAAAAAGAGGAGAAGGCAGATTGTATTGCCTCTCCTTTTTTTTAATCATTCAATCATCAGCTTCGATGCAATAGTGACAGAATTGGCAAGATAAAGTTCATTTGTTTTATGGGTTGACATATGTGGATGTGGAGTTTACAATATGTTCAACACTTGAACATAAGTTTAACATTACAGGTGCTTAGCACATGCGTAACACTGACCAAATACACAATACCAAAGAAGATATTTTCAACATTCTACGTCTTTTATCTTCAGGTGAAAACTTGTCCCAAAGAGACGTGTCAATGCACTTGGGTTTTTCTCTTGGCAAAACCAACTACTTGCTAAAGTCACTCATGAGGAAAGACCTGATCAAGATCAAAAATTTGATTTTCGGAGATAATAAAGCCAAAAAAATTAAGTATTTTCTTACCAAAAAGGGTCTGAAGGAGAAGATAAATCTTACTTACCATTTTTTGCAGATAAAAGAAATCGAATACAATTTTATTAAAAGCGAGTGGAACGCCTTGGCTGATCATGAACATAACAA
>JABMSC010000168.1 GCA_013204685.1 Candidatus Omnitrophota bacterium
GAGCTAACTGCAACGAACCACGAACCACGAACCACGAATTATGGCTATAGCATACTTAAGCATAGGATCGAACGTAGGCGACAAGCTGTATAATTGCAATGAAGCCATCCGGCGTCTTCAGGAAGTGGAGGGCGCTGAAGTACTTGCAAGATCAGTCCTTTATCTTACGAAACCCGCTGGAGGGCCTCGTCAGGAAGATTATCTTAACGGTGTTTTAAAAATAGAAACGGAAAATCCTCCCAAAAGGCTTCTCCGGGACGTTAAGGCAATTGAGAATGATATGGGCAGAAAACCGGCGCCTCGGAATTACCCGCGGATCATTGATATCGACATTCTTTTATACGATGACCTGGTTCTCAAAACAAGAGAGTTCACTATTCCTCATCCGCGGATGCATGAAAGAAAATTTATATTAAAGGGCTTTAATGAAATTGCTCCCGAAGAAGTGCATCCGGTTACAGGGAAGACGGTGGGCCGGATGTACGAGGGGTTGATCCGCACGGCGGCATCATGAAAATAATCACCACTATCAGCGAAATGCAGGAGTTTTCCCGCGGGGCTAGAGCTGGCGGAAAGACCATTGGGTTTGTCCCGACAATGGGATATTTGCATGAAGGGCATCTGAGTCTTGTGCGGGCCGCACGGGAGGAATGTGATATTGTGGTCTTGAGCATTTATGTTAATCCGATCCAGTTCTGTGCCGGTGAAGATCTTGATAAATATCCGCGTGACATTGAAAGGGACAAGGCGCTTGCGGAAAAAGAAGGAGCGGATGTTATCTACGCACCGGACGACGGCGCCATGTACCCCGCGGGATATGCCACTCGTATCGAAGTGAAAGCAAAACTGATCAACACCATGTGCGGGGTCTCCCGCCCGGGACACTTTATAGGAGTTACCACGATCGTGAATAAACTTTTCAACATTGTTTGTCCCGATAAGGCTTATTTCGGACAAAAGGATGCACAGCAGGTTGTGGTAATAAAAAAAATGGTCGAAGACCTCAATATACCGGTGGAGATCCGTACAATGCCGGTGGTCAGAGAAGCCGATGGGTTAGCGATGAGTTCACGGAACAGTTACCTTTCCAAAGAGGAGAGGAAGCAGGCCCTCGGCATTTACAGAGCCGTTAAAAAGGCTGAAGAAATGATCGCAGCCGGAGAACTTTCAGCTGACAGAATAAAAGGGGAGATGTCCGTTATTTTACGCGAGGGGAAAGATGTTAGAATAGATTATATTGAGATCGTAGATGCCGGGGATCTTGAAGAGGTGGAGAGGGTTAACGAAAGCACTTTGATCGCAATTGCCGCGCATGTTGGCAAAACGCGGCTGATCGATAATATGATAATTGAGAGCTTGAGCTGACAGGAGAGGAAGATGATGAAACCCGAATTTGACGCAAAATACAAAGAACATCTTACAAGGAAGATACTTGATCTAAAAAAAGAGAGGGATGCGATCATCGTTGCGCATAATTATCAGCGCGATGAAATACAGGAATTAGCCGATATTACGGGTGACTCTTACGCTTTGGCCACGAAAGTTGTCAAGGCAAAGGAAAAAGTTGTTGTATTCTGCGGAGTGAAGTTCATGGCAGAAAGCGCGTATATGCTGAGTCCCGGGAAAACAGTGCTCCTTCCCGTGGAGGAAGCGGGATGCCCCCTGGCGGATATGGCTACGGTTGAGAAACTAAGAAAGAAAAAAGATGAGTATCCGGAGGCTGCAGTTGTGAGTTATGTAAATTCTACCGCCGCTGTAAAAGCGGAAAGCGACATATGCTGCACATCCTCAAACGCCATCAAGGTGGTAAAATCCCTTAAAGAGGAGAAGATCATATTTGTTCCCGATAAGAACCTTGGCCGTTACGTAAGAGAGCATGTTCCGGAGAAGGAACTTATACTGTGGGATGGTTACTGTGTTGTGCATATGCGGCTTACGAGGGAAGAAGTTGTAAAGACAAAAGAGCTTTATCCGAACGCGGAGTTTATAGTGCATCCAGAGTGCCGCAAGGAAGTTCTGGAACTTGCTGATTATACAGGAAGCACAGCCGGGATGCTGAAATATGTGAATGAAAGTCCCTGCCAGGAATTTATTGTAGGGACAGAAATAGGCATTATTTACAGGATGAAAAGGGATAATCCGGAAAAGAAGTTTTATGTCCCGACGGATCAGTTTATTTGCGCGAATATGAAACTGACGACACTTGGCTGGATCGCCAGATCACTTGAAAAGATGGTATACAAGATCGAAGTTCCGGAAAATACAGCTGTAAAAGCGCGAAAGGCTCTTGAGAGAATGGTTGAGGTAACGGGGTAAGTTGTTTTTAGTGCTGGGTTCTGAGTGCTGAGTGCTGAGTTGTTCCCTAGCACCCAGCACTCAGCACTAATTTTAAACCGGAGGGAGTTGTTTTGACGAAGAAAATCATAGGGATCATCGGCTGCGGAGCGATCGGAAGCGCGCTGGCAGAGTATGCATCAAAAAACATGACGGGATCGCTTGAGAGGATCATATTTTTTGATATAGATCCGGATAAAGCTACCAGCCTTATGAAAAAGGTGGCGATCTCCGAGACTGCCTCCAGTAAAAAAGAGGTCATAGACAGGGCGCACCTTGTTATCGAAACGGCGACAAAAAAAATCGTCCCGGAGCTCTTGAAAACAATAATTGAAAAAAAGAAGGATCTGATAGTTTTAAGTATCGGGGGGCTCCTTGGGTGTGAAGATTTGATCGAAGAGGCAAGAAAGAAAAACATCAGGATAATACTTCCTTCAGGCGCCATATCCGGAATAGATGCTCTAAAGGCCTCTAAAATAGCGGGTCTCGAGAGCGTGACTCTTACAACGCGTAAAGCTCCAAAATCGATAAAAGGCGCGCCATACCTTGAGGAAAACGGGATCGACGTTGATGCATTGACAGAAGAGACCGTTGTTTTTGAGGGTAATGCGCGCGAAGCGATGGAAGGTTTTCCGAAGAATGTAAACGTCTCAGCCCTTCTTTCAATAGCAGGACTAGGCGCCGAAAAAACAAAAGTAAAGATCGTGATCTCGCCCGACTACACGAAAAACATACATGAGATCGAGATCATAAGTAAAGCCGGAAGCGTAACAACAAAAGTCCAGAATATTCCGTCCCCATCAAACCCCAAAACCAGCTATCTCGCGGCGTTGGCGGCCATTACGGCACTTGAGAATTACTTTGACAGTATACGTATCGGTACATAGTCCCTGAAGCCCTGAATTTTCTTGACACAACCGCCCCTACATGTTATTTTATGCCTGCCAAGATAGTTTTTCACGAATAAATTCAAAAATATCAATTAGGACCACGCAGTAACATTATGGATACCAATCTTATATTCATGCTTATAGGAGGGCTAGGACTTTTTTTCTTCGGTATGCAGATCATGTCCGAGGGACTTAAGAATATAGCCGGAGACCGCCTCAAGGCGATCCTCCACATGGTTACAAAGCTTCCCATTATAGGTATTCTGGTGGGGTTTACAATAACTGCTCTCATTCAATCATCAAGTGCCACGACTGTAATGGTTGTGGGATTTGTCAATGCCGGACTTATAGTACTCAAACAGGCCATCAGCGTTATTATAGGAGCCAACATCGGGACGACTGTTACCGCGTGGCTGGTGTCCTCCATGTCTGTTCTAAAGGTAACTCATTATGCGCTTCCGGCTGTGGGCATAGGTTTCGCCCTCACGACATTTGGAAGAACAAAAAATGCGAAGTTCTGGGGACAGGTCCTTATGGGTTTCGGTCTTCTTTTTATGGGCCTCGGATTCATGAAGGACGCGTTTATGCCTTTGCGTGAAAGCCAGCATGTAATAGAGATGTTCGCCAAGTTTGGTGACAATCCTATGCTGGGAATTTTGGTTGGTATACTAGTTACGATGCTCATCCAGTCTTCCAGTGCTACTATAGCTATAGTGCAGGTTATGGCGTTTAACGGAATTATAAGTTTCCCGGCCGCGATCACTTTAATGCTCGGCGGGGATATAGGAACAACGATAACCGCGCAGCTCGCGGCAATCGGTACTAATCTTGAGGCCCGGCGCGCCGCTATGGCGCATACGTTATTTAATTTCATTGGTGTTGGATACATGATAATCTTCATATATAATGGCTGGTTTGTCAGCTTTGTTGATTTTCTTATCCCGGGTGAAATAACCATTAAGAACATCATGTTTTATATCGCCGTTGCCAATACGATATTTAAATTAACAAATGCCTGTATTTTTCTGCCGTTTATCGGGCTTCTTGAAAAAGCTTGTATATTTCTCGTGCCTAAGAGGAAGGGCATGATCGAGATGGGCCCGCAGTATCTGGAAAAACATCTTCTCGTAACGCCGCCCATTGCTATGGAGCAGGCCCGGAAAGAAACCGTCCGTATGCTGTCCCTTTCGTGCAGGTCCGTTTCGAGTGCAATGAAAAGTTTTTTTGAGGATGATCTTTCGGAAGCTAAACCCGTTGAAAGACTTGAACAGGCGGTTGACAACCTCCAGTCGGCGATCACGCAGTATCTGGTTGAGCTTTCCCAGGAAGATCTTAGCCGGGAGGTATCCGAAGAGCTTCCTGTATTGATCCACAGCGTGAATGACATTGAAAGGATCGGTGATCATGCGGAAAACATAGTTGAGCTTACCGAACGAAAAATAGAAAAGAAACTTCCGTTTTCCGAGGAAGCGACAAGCGAACTCACTTTGATGTGGAACGAACTGAGCAGCATGATGATAGAAGCGCAGGAAGCCTTGAGAGGCAATGATACTGAAACGGCTGAAAATGTTCTTAGAAGAGAAGAACAGATAAATAAGTTTCAGATAGACCTGAAGAAAGCTCATGTCAGCCGCCTTAACCAGAGTTCCTGTGATATGAGATCCGGAGTTGTCTTTATGGATCTTGTAGACAATATGGAGAAGATCGGGGACCATCTTTCCAATATAGCCCAGGGTGTTGTAAGCGGCATGAGATGGATGGGGGAGCGCGAAGGCGAATCCCTGCCGGCTGAAGAAACTGTATAGTAGGGGCCTGCCCCGTTACAAATTTCAAAGAAATTCATAATGAGGCAGGCCTTGCCACTTAACCTCAACCTTAACTCCAACCTCAACTCTAACCTTAACCTTAATCTATTAAATACGTTGCGAAAACCCATTGACAAATTTCCTTCCCTCTAGTATCATAGTTTAACTTATCTCATAATAATATTATTACTCGCTCATAATAAAATGATACTAGGAGGTTTTTGATGGGGATTTGGATCGGCAAGAATCGTAAGGCAAGGCGTAGTTACGGGTTTGATGAAGTTTCTCTTGTTCCGGGAGATTTGACCATAAATCCAAATGATGTAAACACTTCCTGTGAGATCGGAGGGATAAAATTTGAGGTTCCTATAATGGCGTCTTCCATGGATGGGGTTGTCGATGTGGATTTTGCCATTGCTATGGGTAAGCTTGGCGGGGTAGCAGTTCTTCATCTTGAAGGTATCGCAACAAGGTATGATGATCCTAAAAAAGTTATCGAAAAGATAATAACCTGTGATTCCAATGAAAGCACGAAAGCCATACAGGATGTATATTCCGAACCGATAAAGAGAGAGCTTATAACCAAGAGAATAAAAGAAATAAAAGCTGCGGATGTTCCTGCGATAGCGAGTTGTAACCCGCAGATAGCCGGCGAATTCGGTCCGATAGCCCGTGACGCGGGATGCGATATTTTTATTATTCAGTCTACGGTGATCTCAACAAGACATGAATCAAGTGAGTATGAAGCGCTCGACCTGACCAAATTCTGCAAAGACATGAAAATACCGGTGCTTCTGGGGAACTGTGTTGATTACGATGTTGCTCTTAACATTATGAGAACCGGATGCCAGGGGATCTTCGTTGGTATAGGACCGGGAACGGCCTGCACATCACGCGGTGTGCTCGGTATCGGTGTGCCGCAGATCACGGCTACCTGTGACTGCGCTGCCGCCAGAGACGAATATCATGAGGAATCCGGAAGATATGTTCCGATCATTGCTGACGGTGGCATGGCTACAGGCGGGGACATATGTAAAGCTTTTGCTGCAGGTGCCGATAGTGTTATGCTGGGGAATGCTTTTGCCAGAGCTGAAGAAGCTCCCGGTAAAGGGTATCATTGGGGCATGGCAATGCCGCATCCGTCTCTTCCGAGAGGAACACGTATAAAGGTTGGAACAGCAGGATCGCTTGAAGAGATCCTGTATGGGCCTGCGCGTCTCGATGATGGAACGCAGAACCTGGTGGGAGCGTTAGCAACAAGCATGGGTAATCTCGGAGTCCGGAACATCCGCCAGATGCAAAAGGTCAATATAATAGTTGCTCCATCTATCCAGACGGAGGGCAAGGTTTACCAGGCGGCCCAGCGTGTGGGTATGAAGAAGTAAGTCGGGGACCAGGGGCGTATGCCGGGTATCGTGGATCGTGGATCGGGTGTGGGGATCGATAACCGATACACGACAACCGAACTAGGAACGACTGAATACGGAATACGAACCGAGCGCCACTATTTCAGATTAATTCTTTAATTTCAACAATTACACCAAACAATGACAGAACCACAATCTAATTTTGTGCACTTACATGTGCATACTCAATTCAGCCTTCTTGATGGTGCCTGCCGCCTCGGGGAACTTGTTGATCTGGCAAAAAAATATAATATGCCGGCCTGCGCTATTACTGATCACGGCAACATGTTCGGTGCGATAGAGTTCTATGAAAAAGCAAAGTCAGCCGGCATTAAACCTATAATCGGATGCGAGATCTACGTGGCTCCGGAGAGCAGATTCGACAAGACGAGCCACGGGATCAAAGGTGCTTCCTACCATCTCGTTCTTCTTGCAAAGAATATGACCGGTTACCGCAACCTCATGGAAATAGTCTCAACAGGTTACCTGGAAGGTTTTTATTATAAGCCGAGGGTTGATAAAGAAGTCCTCGCAAAATACAGCAAGGGGATCATAGCTCTTTCTTCGTGTCTTGGGGGAGAGATCCCGCATTTTCTGGTATCGGATCAGTGGGAACAGGCTAAAACAAGTGTCCGGGAATATGCGGATATTTTCGGAAAAGATGATTTCTATCTTGAAATTCAGGACAACCATCTCGACGAGCAATATAAACTCAATACTGACTTGATAAAACTCGCCCGTGAACTTGACCTGAATCTTGTTGCTACAAATGATGTGCATTATCTGGACCGGTCGGATGCAAAAGCCCACGAAGCACTTTTGTGCATACAGACCCAAACTACACTGGACGATCCGAACCGCATGAGGTTCCAGACAGACCGGCTGTATTTCAAGTCTCCTGAGGAGATGAAACAATCTTTTTCTGATGTTCCGGATGCCCTGGCAAATACTGTTAAAATAGCGGATAAGTGCAATGTGGAATTTGATTTCAATGAAATACATCTGCCTCACTTCAAAGCGCCTGAGGGGGAGGATAATACTGAATTTTTGAACCGTCTGGTCGATGAAGGCATCAAAGGGCGCTATAAAGAGATCACACCGGAGATAAAAGAGAGGGTAGAGCATGAGCTTAAGATAATTAACGACAGCAATTATACCAGTTATTTTCTTATTGTATGGGATTTCATAAATCATGCAAAAGAGAAAGGCATCCCGGTGGGGCCGGGCAGGGGATCCGCTGCCGGCAGCATAGTAAGTTACGCGTTAGGGGTAACTGATATAGATCCCTTAAAGTACGGCCTTATATTCGAAAGGTTCCTCAACCCCGCAAGAGTGTCCATGCCCGATATCGATATCGACTTTTGTTTTGAAAGGAGAAATGAAGTTATTGATTATGTTGTCGAAAAATATTCTAAAGAGAATGTAGCCCAGATAATTACCTTCGGCAGCATGATGGCAAAGGGAGTGCTGCGTGATGTGGGGAGGGTTATGGGCATCCAGTATGCCGAAGTGGACAAGATAGCCAAGTTAGTACCTAACGATCTCGGGATAACCCTGGAACGTGCTCTTGAGATCGAACCGGAGCTCAAAAGCAAATATGAAGAAGACCCTATGGTCAAGCAGCTTATCGATACATCCAGGCGCCTTGAAGGGCTTAACCGTCATGCTTCGACGCACGCGGCCGGAGTTGTAATATCAGATAAACCGCTCCAGAAACGGATACCCCTGTTTAAGACCTCCGATGATCAGATCACTACCGGTTTTTCCATGAAATCACTGGACAGGCTGGGTCTTTTGAAAATGGACTTTCTGGGACTTAAGACCCTTACGGTCATAGACCGGACAGCAAAGATCGTAAAACGCACTAAGGACGAAGATATAGATATAGACCGCATACCGCTTGATGACGAAAAGACCTTTGAACTTTTATCAAATGCCGCTACTCAAGGTGTGTTCCAGCTTGAGTCAGGCGGCATGCGTGACCTTCTCCGAAAATTAAGACCCACAAAATTCGAGGACTTGATCGCTATTCTTGCGCTCTACCGGCCCGGGCCCATGGGAAGCGGGATGCTGGACGACTTCATCAAAAGAAAGCTTGGGCAGATAGACGTGAAGTATGACCACCCGGCACTTGAGCCCATATTGAAAGAGACTTACGGAATAATAGTCTTTCAGGAACAGGTCATGAATATAGTAAGCGACCTGGCCGGGTTCAGCATGTCAGAAGCGGATAATGTCCGGAAGGTAACGGCTAAAAAGATCCCGGAAGCCCTGGAAGGAATAAAGGTCAAATTCTTGAAGGGCGCCGCCGAGAACAATGTTAACAGTATAACAGCTGAAAAAATATGGGATTTTATTTCATATTTCGCCGGGTATGGATTTAATAAATCACATTCTGCCGCATATGCCATGGTAAGTTACAGGACCGCATATTTAAAGGCGAACCATCCTGTAGAGTTCATGACGGCGCTTCTTGCAAGTGAAAAGAATAATTCCGATAAGATATCGAATTACTTTAACGATTCTATAAAGATGGGAATAGAGATACTTCCGCCGGATGTAAACGAAAGTTTCAAAGATTTCACTGTTGTCGGCAAGGATATAAGGTTTGGTCTCTCGGCTGTTAAAAATGTCGGAGAGAATGCCGCGGAATCAATAATCGCGGCAAGACAGGAAGCTGGGAAATTCGAGTCAATATATGATTTTGCCCAGAAAGTCGATTCAAGATCGGCAAACAGAAAGGTCGTGGAAAGCTTCATAAAATGCGGGGCTTTTGATTCTACGGGTATATACAGATCACAGGCGATGTCCGTGCTGGATAAAGTGCTGGCCATGGCGGCAAAGACCAACCGTGATAGAAGTATCGGGCAGATGTCGTTTTTTGATGAGGCGGGGGCAGATGAGAGCTTCATGGAAAAGTTTCACGATGTTCCGAATATTCCAGAGTGGCCCGAGAATGAACTTCTTGCCAATGAAAAAGAGATGCTTGGGTTTTACATTACAAAGCATCCTCTGGCCGCGCACGAAAGACTCCTCAATGCTTATTCCACCTGCAGCATATCCGAACTGGCAGGGATGCCAGATGGCATGGAGGTTCTGATAGGAGGGATAATAAATAAGGCAAAGTTAACAGTTACGCGAAAAACTTCGGAGAAGATGGCTATTGTTAATCTTGGCGACCTTCAAAACTTTACAGAGGTTCTTGTCTTTCCTAAAACGTACAGAAAGGCCCCGGATATAATAAAAGACGATAACCTTGTGTATGTTCACGGTCGCCTGAGCCTTCGTGAAGAGGAACCAAAGATCATAGCCGAGGACATTATACCTCTTGAGAGCGTAAAGGAGAAATTTACAAAAGCGGTGCTTGTTAAGATGTCAACCGTGGGTCTGGAAGAGAATATGATGATGAGGATAAAAAACGTTATTCACAAGTACGCGGGAAAGACCCCGGTTTTTATAGAATTTAAATCACCGGAAGGCCGCATGATACGGCTATCTGTGGGGAATGATCTCTTTGTTCACCCAAATGATGAGCTTATAGATGAGGTGGAAGGTATAGTCGGTACGGGGAATGTGAAGTTCCTGACGAAATAAGCAATTGCTGTTGACACAAAACGTAAGTAATGCTAGTATAACGCGTTACGGATAAATGCAGATAAGTTTACGCAATGACGGCGCGATAGTAACGAGCGGTAGCGCCCGTCAGGGACAGACCAGCTTATAGCCGGAAATTAAATTATAATGTAGGGGCAAGTATATACCGCGCTCCTACGAACGCAGCCCTTGGCAATTTTTGTTCAAAAAAAGGAGGAACAAATGACCAAAAAAGACATCATAATGAAAATTTCTGATGAAACCGGATTAAAACAGGTCGAGGTCAAAAAAGTCGTACAGCGCACTTTTGATCTGATCATTGACAGTCTCGAGCGTGGAGGCAAGGTTGAGCTCAGAAACTTCGGTATCTTTAAGGTTAAGACCCGCAAAGGAAGATTGGGGCGTAATCCCAGAACGGGTGACAGTGTTTCTATTCCCGATAAAAAGGTTGTATCCTTTAAGTCGGGCATGAAGATGAAAGTTGACGTTGAGGCAAGCGAATAAGTGAGAGTTGAAAGACGGGACGGGAAGTGGTCCCATTTATTTTATTTTTACTTTTACGTTTGCAGGTGAAATATGGCCAAGCCTAAATATAAATCACTCAGGGGGATGCCTGATATTATTCCGCCAGAGGCGGAAATAATAAGCTGTATAGAAAATAAGGCACGCGAGGTGTTCCGGACGTTCTGTTACAGTGAGATCCGCACTCCCCTTCTTGAGGAGACAGAGGTTTTCACCAGGAGTATCGGTGAGGATACTGATATTGTCGAAAAGGAGATGTATTCTTTCACCGATAGGGGCGGGAAAAACATCTCACTTCGTCCCGAAGGGACGGCGTCTATTATACGCTCGTATATTGAACACGGTTGGTTTAATACGGGAGGCGTGGTAAAGCTTTGTTATTTTGGCCCCATGTTCAGGGGGGAGCGGCCCCAGAAAGGACGCCTCAGGCAGTTCAATCAGATAGGCGCCGAGATAATAGGCGCATCAAGTCCGTATATTGACGCTGAGATCATCCTTAATCTTGAAGCCGTTCTTAAAGGTCTTGGAGTTGAGGGCTTTACATTGCTGATCAACTCACTTGGATGCGGGAAGGACCGGGACGGGTATACCGGGGCGCTGGCAGCTTATTTGAAAGAAAAGGAAGCTTATTTATGTGACGACTGCAAGAGACGATCCCGGAGCAATGTGCTGCGTGTTCTGGACTGTAAGAGAGAAGGATGTAAAAAGGTCGTCAAAGAAGCGCCGAGTGTCCTTGAACATCTTTGTGAGGCCTGCCAAAGTGATCATGAAGCCCTGAAAGAGATCCTTGTAGAGATGGGCATGGATTTTACCGAAAAAAAGGATCTGGTAAGGGGACTTGATTATTATACCGGTACGGTTTTTGAGGTTGTGCATCCTTCACTTGGATCACAGGATGCTATTGCAGCCGGCGGCAGATACGATGAACTCACCCGAGAGATGGGCGGTCCGGATACCGGTGCCACAGGTTACGCGATAGGCATTGAGCGTCTTTTACTTGTAATAGATAAAAAGAAAATTGCCCGAGAACATGCGGAGGCAGTTGTTATACCCGTCGGGGATGAGCACAAAAAAGAAGCATTTGATCTAACAAACAAGTTCAGGGCCAGCGGTATCCCTTGCCAGATGGATCATTCCGGACGTTCGTTTAAAGGACAGATGAGAAAAGCCGACAAAGAAGGAAAAAGGTTCGTCGTGCTCCTGGGAGAAGATGAAATAAAAAGCGGCAAAGTTCTCGTAAAAGACATGAAGCTTGGCGAGCAGAAGATGCTTACCTTTGAAGAAGCGGTTGAGGAACTTAAACGAGAACAGGTATAGCGCTAATC
>JABMSC010000169.1 GCA_013204685.1 Candidatus Omnitrophota bacterium
GTGCTAGAGGGCGTGATGAAAAAAACATCCGAGAAACATTCCCCGGATGCTACAATAGTTAGAGGTGATAAGGAGAGCGTATTTATAATTTCTGATCATAGCGAAAAAGAGCTAACTAAAAAGTTAACTGCGCACTGTTTATTACGAATTTATGGCGGTGCAGCATTAAGCCTGGCAACTCTGGCTTATTTGTTTTACCGGCTTGTAATTGTTGGATTTTAAAAAAGGAGGAAAAATGGCAGGCATTATGATTTTTGCGGTACTGTTTTTTGTTATTGTCGGGATAGCCATGTATTTTGTTTCCATTTACAACGGCCTTATAAGGCTTTCGCGCAACATAGATAAAGCCTGGGCAAACATAGATGTTATTCTTAAGCAGAGACACGATGAAATCCCGAAGCTGATCAAAGTATGCGAAGGATACATGAAATACGAGCGGGAGACTCTGGAGAAAATAACAGCCGCGAGGACCTCTTGTATTAACGCAAAAACTGTAGGCGAATCTTCCGAGGCTGAAGGAGAGCTTGCCAAGTCACTAAAAACACTTTTCGCAGTTGCTGAAAACTACCCGGAACTTAAGGCAAACCAGAATTTTACACAACTGCAGGGTCGTGTAAGCCACCTGGAGAGTCAGATAGCTGACCGCAGAGAATTTTTTAACGACTCGGTTAACAATTATAATATCAGGATTCATCAGATACCCGATATGTGGGTGGCAGGCTTGCTAAATATGCAGGATAAAGAACTTTTTAAGGTTGGTACGGAAGACAAAAAAGACGTGGATATAAAATTCGATTTTCCGAAATAAACTGCGAAAATCCGACCGCCCCGATGAGGAAGGGGGCGGTTTGTTGCTTACATAATTTATAACGATCATTGTCAAAAACACAAAGAAGGAGGCAAGTCATGGCTAAAAAACAGGAGATGCTTTTGATCGCATCTAAAACAAAAGAAGCTCTAAAGGGCAAGGGGAAATATAACGTTTCAGGAGACGCTCTTGAAGGGTTAAATAGCTATGTGCATTGGTTGGTAGACCAGGCTCAGAAACGATGCACAGCCAACGGCCGTAAGACCATCCGGAATCACGATATTGTGATAGAGTGCAAATAAACATCGCGCAGGCAGAAAGCCAGGCTTAAGCCTGGCTTTCTGCTATTTTAGGAGAAGAAATAACTGAAAAAGTTCTAAAACGGCCCGGAAGAACAGGCATAAAAAAACCCGTTTAAAAAGCGGGTTTTTTTTATGGATAAATTTCATTTTTATTGGCTTTTTGCCGTTAAAAGATTATAATTAACAAATATACATAATCGATCGTTTGTATCCTGTCGAAACCTCAAACCTAAGGGGGATATCATGGATTTTTCTTCCACAGAAAAAAAGTACGAAGCGCTGAGTCCTTTTGAACTCAAGAACAAAGAAATAGAAATGGCACAGACTCATCATGAGCGTATGATGCTGAATGCCGGAAGGGGGAACCCCAACTGGGTGGCGGTAACGCCGCGCCAGGCATTTTTCGAGTTTGGCCACTTTGCCATTGAAGAGACCCAGAGGACAATGATCCGTCCAGAATTCGGATTATCACCCGGTGAGGATGGTGCGGCAAAAAGGTTTGAAGAGTTTCTCAAAAAGAATAAAGATGCCCCGGGTGTAAAATTTTTAAATGAAGCCTATCTTCATGTGAAAAACGAACTAAAAATAGATCCTGATAAATTTGTTTTTGAAATGGTAGACGGAATAATAGCAGACCATTATCCCACTCCGGACAGGATGCTTGAATGCTCAGAACTCATCGTCCGAAAATATCTTGATATGGCAATGTGCGACAACCAGCCGCCTAAGGGTACATTTGAATTATTTGCAACCGAAGGCGGAACTGCCGCGATGGATTACATTTTCACGACTCTTAAGGAAAACAAGCTTATTCACAATGGAGACAAGATCGCTCTCGGAACGCCGATCTTTACGCCTTACATTGAGATCCCGCAGTTAAATGATTACCAGCTTGTTGAACTTGAAGTGCAGCAGGACGAAAATGAAGACTGGCAGTATCCGGACTCTGAAATTGAAAAACTTGCCGACCCGGATGTGAAAGCTTTTTTTCTGGTCAATCCGTCTAATCCGTCATCGGTAAGCATACACCAGAGTACGCTTGATAAAATAGCGGAGCTGGTCACGACTCGCCGTAAGGATCTCATACTGCTCACGGATGATGTGTACGGGACATTTGTGAACGGTTTCAAATCACTTGCCGCCGTCGCTCCGTTAAATACTATCCTTGTGTATTCTTTCAGTAAATATTTTGGTGCTACGGGATGGCGGTTAGGGGTAATCGGTATACACGAAGATAATGTTTTTGATAAAGCAATAGCGGCGCTGCCTGATAAAGATAGAGATGAACTGCGCCAGCGGTACAGCACTGTGGTGCTTGAGCCGGATAAGATGAAGCTTATCGACAGGATGGTAGCCGACAGCCGTGCTGTGGCATTGAACCATACAGCGGGCCTTTCAACACCGCAGCAGGTACAGATGGTTCTTTTCTCGCTCTTTTGCCTGATAGATAAAGAAGACAATTACAAGAAGACAGCACAGGATATTGTCGCAAAACGTTTTAAGACATTGTACGCCGCGGTGGGTATACCCCATCCGGAAAACCCGTATGACGCTCATTACTACACGACAATAGATGTTCCGGTTCTTGCGAAGACAAGATACAGCGATGAATTCGCGGATTATCTTGTGAAGAATTTCGAACCCATAGACTTTGTATGGCGCCTGGCAGAGGAAAAATCGATCGTCCTTATGGACGGTGGAGGGTTTGACGCGCCGAACATGTCGGTGCGAGTTTCGCTTGCCAATCTTCCGGATGACGCATACGACAAGATAGGTAAAGGTATAAGTGCTTTATTGGCTGAATATCATACCAATTGGGAAAAATTGAAAAAGTGATTATTTTTATTTGATCCCCGCGTTCGCGGGGATGACATATTTGGTTATTTGTCTTTAAAAATTCGCCGCATTATTGTTTTGATATTAGTATTATTTCTATGCGGCATAAATTCGGCTATATAACTTACGCTTCCGGTAGTCGCGTAAGTTATGGCCTCATTTACAGGGGGGAATTATGGTACATGATTTTATTGAACTTTGCCGGAGCTATCCTCAGATCGTGATATTTATGGCGATAGGGATAGGATACTTTATAGGAAAGATCAAGATATTCGGATTTAATCTTGGTTCCACTGCCGGCGTGCTTTTGGCCGCACTTGTTGTCGGTCAGATGAATGTCCAGGTACCGCCACTGGTAAAAACTATCAGTTTTGCTTTATTCATATTCACGATAGGATATAAGGTGGGTCCGCAGTTTTTTGGTGCTCTAAAAAAAGAGGGACTCAATTACATCTGGATCTCTATTTTCTTTGCTATTGTAGGATTGATAGTTGCGATTGTCCTGGGAAAAGCGTTTCACTTTGATTCGGGGACGACCGCCGGTCTTATGGCGGGAGCGTTAACGCAGTCCTCGGCCATAGGGACCGCGGAAGGAGCTATAAAACATTTGGGGGTTTCTTCTGTCCAGCAGGCCACTCTTATGAGTAACGTTGCTGTAGCTTATGCTATAACTTACATCTTCGGTACAGGTGGACTTATAATCTTCTTTAAGATGGTTCCGAAACTTATGGGTGTAAATCTTAAACAAGAAGCTATAAAACTTGAACAGGAGATGTCTGGGGGCACGGCTCTGCCGCAAGAGCCGGGCTTGTTTTCCTGGCAGAGTCGATTGAACTTGAGGGCATTTAAAGTTTCCAATGAGAATGCCAATGGTAAAACAGTATCTCAAATTGAGGCCATGTTTCCCCATGAAGTTGCTGTAGAGAATTTAAAGCGAGACGGCAAGGTTACAAAACCAGAAGAGGATACTGTGATCAAGCTTGGTGACATTGTAGCTCTGGTTGGCGGTCACGACAAACTCATCGATGCAAAAGACTTGATCGGACCGCCGGTAGAAGACAAAGACGCTGAAGACATAACCGGAGAAATACTGAAAATATGTGTTTTAAATAAGGATGCTGTTGGCAAGACGCTGGGCGAAATAAGTGAAAAATACGGGCACGGTTGTTTCTTGAAGATGCTCACGCGTCAGGGACATGAACTGCCGCTTACGAAGAACACGGTGTTAAGCAAATGTGATCTTTTGCAGGTTGCAGGAGCTCAGGCAGATGTAGAAAGTTTTGTGAAATATCTGGGATACGCTGAACGTCCGACTGTCAAGACGGACTTAGTTATGGTGGGATGGGGCTGTGTGTTCGGGACACTACTCGGGATAATCACCATACCGCTCTTAGGAATACCGATAACGCTCGGTGTAGGCGGTGGAGTGCTTGTGGCGGGCCTCGTGTGTGGCTGGCTGAGATCCCTCCGCCCGACATTCGGTCAGATCCCGGGACCGACTCAGTGGGTGTTCACTGACCTGGGGCTTAATCTTTTTATTGCATGTGTTGGACTGGTGGCAGCACCCAGGGCTCTGCATGCCCTCCAGACAACAGGTATAGCGCTCTTTCTTGCCGGAGTTATTCTGACACTTGTTCCGCATATACTTAGTTTATTTTTCGGGAAATTTGTTCTTAAATTAAACCCGGTTCTACTTTTTGGTGCTTTGACAGGAGCCGGGACTATAACGGCTGCCCTGAACGCATTAAAAGAAGAAGCTGATTCACCCATGCCGGCACTTGGATATACAGTGCCTTATGCTTTTGGAAACGTTTTTCTTACTGTTTGGGGAACGGTGATAGTGAACATCATGAGGTAGGGACCAGGCCCCGTTAAAAATTTCAAAGAAATTGATAACGGGGCAGGCGTCAGTAAAATAAAAATTATAGGGGAGGGTTTAAAATCCTCCCCTATAATTTCGATATAAACATGAAACCAATTATCCTTAAAAAAATATTATCCTGTTGTTTGAGTGTTCTTTTCTTATCGATGAGTACAGGTACTTCTACGGGTTTTTGCGAAGAGAAAGCACTCGAGGAGAACTCTCCAGGAGGATCAGAGCTTGCAGAGCTCAAAGATTTTTCACCAAGAAAATACAGCGAGGTGGCGGAGCTGATAAGTGCGGGACAGTTCCGCCTGGCCGAGAAAATATGTAAGGAGAAGCTGTTGAGAGATCCTGCCGATTATGTTGCCATGACGCAGCTTGGCCGGGTTTACTGGGAAAAAGGGAAAAGGCGCGCGGCAATAAAACTTTTCAGGAAGGCTGTAAGGATAGAGCCGGATTATCCCATAACTCATTTCTATCTGGGTAAAGCATATATTTTAGAGAAAAAGCCCAAAAAAGGGTTTGCGGAATTTGATGTTTTTCAGGAAAAAATGAATGCTCTTGTGGAAATGGATGAAGACCTGAAAGATTATTACATATATTGCCTCCATTACATTTGTTACGTTTATGCGACACAAAAGCATTATAAAGAGGCGATGAAGATATGCAAAAAGATAATTAGGCTTGATCCTGACAACCAGAGGGCGCATTATAACCTTGCGGTTTGTTATTACATATACAAGCACAACCGCTCGCGCGCCTACACTGAACTTACAAAAGTTATCGAAATAGATAAGGCTACGCGTATGGCTGATAGAGCCAAATTTTATATCGACTATATGCGAAGAAACCCTGATTCGCGCACCATGTCAGATTTTACATTCCTTGAGGAATATTAAGGAACATTGCCTCCGGACTCCTGATTACTATTCCATCCCCTCTTATCAAAACCATTTGACTTTATTTCCCATTCATATTATAAAATACATACTATCCATAGATATTTAGCGCGAGCAATATAATTATTTACCCGATAAGAAACATATAAGAAAAACTTACTATGAAAATTAAACTAGCCGCCATATTGGTCGTATCTTCATTTTTTCTGGGAAGTTTCTGCCTCCTGCCGAATGCAGCTGTTTATGCCGCTGAGAAAAAAGACGTAGAAATGGAAAAGGCCCTGTGGCTTTATGGACATGAAGACTACGATGAAGCCTATGTTCTCCTTAAGGATCTTAGGGAAAAAAGAAGAGATTCTTCTTTAGTTGCCTATTATCTCGGTATGACTTGCAAGCAGATGCAGAACTATAGGGAAGCCGAATCTTACCTGGTCTCAGCTGTCACCTTAAGGCCAAAAGTTAAGGAAGCGCTTGTCGAACTAATTGATCTTCTATACAAAATCGATAAACTCCAAGAAGCAAAAAAATGGATCAAAGTGGCTGAAGAAGAATCCGCTTATCCTGCGCAGGTAGCGTTTTTAAAGGGGCTCGTTCTTCTTAAGGAAGGGGAGGATACCGAAGGCGCTATTGAATCCTTCAAAGAAGCCGAATCGCTTGATGAGGCGCTCACTCAAAACTGCGACTATTACATAGGGCTTGCTTACGTACAATCTAAGCAACTGAAAGAAGCTAAAAAAGTTTTTAGAGAAGTTGTCACGCAGGGTCCGAATACGGGGCTGGCGACTTTTTCGGGGCAGTATCTCGACGCGATCAACAGAAAACAGGAAGCAAAAAGAATACTTAGGGGAAGCGCCGGTGCAGCTGTTCAGTATGACAGTAACGTGCTTCTTCAGCCGGCCGGTACGACTCTAGCCGTTGGTATCGGCAATAAAAGTGATTGGCGTCAGGTTTATACCGGAAACGTCGAAGCTAATATTTATCCTAAAGATTTCTTTTCACTCAAAGCGGGATATTCTTTCTATTATGCGAAACAGACAGACCTGGGCTTTTATGATACGGTTACGCATAATATATACGCTCAGCCGAGTTTTTACATGGGAAACGTTGCATTAAATATACCAACTTATTACCAGCACGTGGGGATTAATGATAAAAATTACCTGAGCACAGGCGGCGTAGGTCTTCAGAGCAACATTAAGCTTGGCAGGAACCATATGGCACAAGCTGCTTTTAACTATAGACGGGAAAATTACCTGTGGGGCTCGCCCGTCCCGGAAGATAATAGAGACTCCAATGAATATTTCTGGAATATTGGCTGGTATTATTTCTTCGGAAACAATAAAGGTGTGGCACACATGAAATATACCTTTAATATTGACGATACAAATGGGGCGAATTACAGGTACATAGGTAACAGGTTTACCGTACAAACAGCGGTTCCATTAACCAAGAAGCTAAGCGCAGGTACAACTATTGACTTTTTTGTTCAGGATTTCTTTTTTAAGCAGAACTCGGTTTACAAGAAAAAAAGAAAAGACACGGTGTTTACCGCAACCGCATTTCTCGGGTATGAGGTATTTAAAAATTGCGAAGTGCAGCTGAATTACATATATGTTAGCGATGTTTCAAATATAGGCATATATAAGTACACCAGAGATATCTACAGCATGGGAATAAGATATAAATTCTAATCATATCAGGAGGAAATGATGAGGAAGTTTTTCATTTTTGTGATATTAATATCTTTTGCTTTTAGTTCTTTCGCATTAGCCGAAGGAGAAAAAATAGGCGAGTTCCGAGCCGTGCAGGGAAGGGTAGATGTACTGCATGCATCTAACACGGAAGACGTAAAGGCTCGCCAGGACGATCCGGTTTTCCTGGGGGATATTGTCAGGACAAAAAGCAACTCTAAGACCGAGATAGTTTTTGATGATAAAAGCATTCTCAGGATAGCCCCTAACTCACGCATAGAGATCGAGAAGTACATTATTGACGCCAGAGGAAAGCGCCAGGATGCTATCGTCAAACTATACCGCGGAAAAATCAGAGCAATAGTCTCGAAAAAAGGAGCTTCATCTACATTCCATATAGTTACTCCTACGGCTAAAGGCACAGTAAAAGGAACAGACATATTTGCTATGTATCAGGCAGATTCAACAGGTATATTTGTCAGAAGAGGGAGTATGAGCGTTTATAACCCAGAACATCCCGGTGAAGTAGTAAGGGTTGGCAAAGGGAGTTCTGTCAGAGTGCCGGCTTCAGGCGGACCGAAGGACCTGCGGCCTTACAGCGAAGCGGAACTTGTAATGTATGAAAAAGAAACGAAACCCGTCTCTCTCATCAGAAAAAAACTTCTTGGTAAAGGCGTAGTCAAACTTAAAGGCAGTGTTACTTCTATGGAAGGTGATGTTGTTATTTTCCCCAAAAATGGCAATAAGGGACGTAAAGTCAAAATGGATGAAATTATTTCTGAAGGAGACAGGATAGTCACACAGGAAAACGGCAAAGTTGAGATAACCCTTGATAACGGAAATAAGCTTTCACTAAATTCTTCGTCGGAGATAATTATCAAGAATCTTAAGCAAGACACCAAAACCGGTAATTATGAAAACACTTTTGAATCTGATTACGGAAAGATCAAAGCAATAGTTGAAAAAATAGGTTCAAAGTCCACGTTTGAAGTAAAAACTCCTAACGCGGTTTGCGGCGTGCGCGGCACGATAATGTATCTCGATATTGTAACCGCTTTAACAACTGCATATTATGAGGGTGGTGACGGGTTTATGATGAGTTTAATTAGCGGGTTAACCGAAGATATAGGTCCCGGGCAGCATTCTTCGGCAGATATGCAGGGGAATCTTTTATCCCCGCTAAATACTACCCGACAGCAAAGAATGGCCTTTGTTGCCGCGTGGGGACTTTTGGCGAGTGGTGGTGACCTTGGCGATTTGGGGCAGAATACCCCCGGAGCGAATCTTCCTCATAAACCGGTTGGCGGCAAAGTTATTGACCCGCGCCTGATTCAAAAATTATTAGCGGGTTCAGGTTTATCTCCCGGGATTTTAGGTAAAATCCCCTTCAGGGTATATGAAAACGAAACGAGTGAAGGCGGCACAACAACACGGGAAGATTTTTATGGACCGTTTGGAAATGTTCTGCCGGGACCTTTAGCTACCAGTCCTGATGATGCATATTTTTCTATCGGAGGCGGTACGGTAGCGGGAGATCCTACAGTGAATAACACGGGGTTTGGTGGTGCATGGGTAACGGAAACAACAACTAGTAATAGAGTAAAAGGGAGATATTCCGGTTGGCTCTCAACAAGAAGGGTATGGCAGACAAACCCGCAGAATTTTCAACACACAGCTTCTTCAAGTGACGGCCAGCTGTATGGAAAGATCATAGGCCGTGCGGGTGGGAATGTAACAGGTGTTGATTGTACCAGCAGAACAGTAAGAGGGAAACTGGTAGGTATATATTCTGACAGTTCAGGAAGAGGGGGAACTTTTTCATCTTTTTTTAGAGGCAGTGCTAATGGTGATACTTTTGATATCGGCAGTGTTGAAGAAAAGTTTAACTCAAGAGGGCCAATCAACGTTGCTCCCGGTGCATTGTTCACTGCAGCGACCCATGGAGCTGATCTATTAAATAACGTCAGATCCGTTAGTAGTGTCAATGTAAACGAAAATAACGGTGAAGGGTCCTTTGACAGCACGGGAGGAGCGATAGTATTCGAAAGGCTTGGCGGTGAAGCCTTAAGCCTGGATGGGAAAAGATGGGGAACCTGGTGGGTTGTCGGAAATGGTACTTTTACTGGACGGCCTACGGGACCAGGGGCCGTTGACTGGACGCTTGCCGTGAGCGGAAAACATCAGCCGCTCTGGGGGGCTCCTTCAAATACGAATGGAGGATGGCTTGCGACGGTTGATGGAAATGAATGGACATCAGACAGCTTTACAGGCGAATTTGATGGACATGCGCTTTGGAAAGACACGGACAACAGAGTTCATGGAGTAAATATCCTTAATGGCCATTTAATAGGTTCACCCAATGTGGTGAAATGGTCCGCTGTGGGTGGCGCAGAATGGGCTGAAGTGACTGATTTATTGACTGAAGGGTCATCGGGTATGGGTTTTACTATGAGTGAGTTCAATGATTTTGTGTCGGTTCCCATAGTCGAAGCCCAGTCAGCCATGATGTCAACGATAACGAATAGACCGGTAGGCTACAGTTTTGACAGCGCAACTTTCAACGGTCATTTTTATAACGCAGTTGATACGAGTACGCTTGCACCCGGGACTCCTGCAAATATCTGGGCCGGTGCATTAACGGGAACTTATAGTGGAACAGTTCCAAATGGTTGGCAGTTGGATCTTGCCGGGTCCGGGGGGGAAAGTGTAAATATTTCAGGCGATGGATGGAATACAGCAAATGGTACCTGGCATGGGACCATCCCGACCAACGGAGGAACCCTTTCGGATGGAAGCACTTTCACCGGCGAAGTTGGAGGCGTTTTTACCGGCAATAGCACGGACGGGGGCACCATAGAAGGAATGGGCACAGGTACATGGGCTTCAGGCGGCGGCTCAGTGTCAAGCGGCTAGATCAATTCTTAAGGAGAATATGGATAAACTAAAAAGAGAACTTGGTCTGTTACATATTTTTTGTATTGCTTCGGGAGCTATGATAAGCTCCGGGATCTTTATTCTGCCAGCCCTTGCGTCCATGCAGGCAGGACCTGCAATGATCATTTCCTACATACTGGCGGGGTTTCTGGCGATGACAGGCATGCTGTCTCAGGCAGAACTAGTCTCCGCCATGCCCAAAGCGGGAGGCACTTATTTTTATGTAACCCGCAGCATGGGTCCTGCACTTGGGACTATTGACGGGCTTCTTACGTGGCTATCGATATCTCTAAAAAGCTCGTTTGCTCTTGTGGGTATGGCCGCTTTTACGACTCTGGTGGTGGATATTGACCCGCGTTTAATAGCGCTTGCATTTTGTTCCTTATTTCTGGTTATTAATTTTATCGGCATCAAAGAAGCCGGAAGATTTCAGGTAATTCTTGTAGTCTTTCTTATCGCTCTTCTCTTGCTATATGTAATTCGAGGGATACCTGTAGTTAATGTCCGGAATTTTGAGCCATTTATGCCGCATGGGATTGATTCCGTGTTTTTTACGGCAGGTTTTGTGTTTGTCTCATTCGGTGGATTGCTTAAGATCGCCAGTATCGCGGAAGAAGTGAAGGATCCAGCCAGGACCATTCCCCGCGGTATGATCCTTTCACTTGCAGCAGTAAGTATTCTGTACGTGCTGGTGGTTTTTGTGACAACAGGTGTTCTCGGTAGTGAAAAGCTCGGAACTTCTCTTACCCCTCTTTCTGATGGCGCAGCCGTTTTTATGGGAGGGTGGGGGAGAATTGCTCTAGGGATTGCCGCCATTTTAGCATTTGTATCAACCGCAAATGCAGGTATTATGTCCGCTTCCAGATATCCATTGGCATTAAGTCGCGATCGCTTGCTTCCTGCTATTTTTAGCAGTGTCCACGGGAGGTTCAAGACCCCGGGTATCGCGATCCTTACTACCGGAATTTTTATGATCGCTGCTCTTTTTCTCAACTTGAAGATACTTGTTGAGGTCGCTTCGACCGTTCTGATATTCACGTTTATTTTTTCCTGCCTGTGCGTTATTATCATGCGTGAAAGCGGAATCCAGAACTATCAGCCACGCTTTCGTTCTCCTCTCTACCCATGGGTGCAGATCGTAGGCATAATTGGATGCTGGCTTCTGGTAGTTAACATGGGCAAAGAAGCTCTTTTTATCGGGTCTGTATTTTTTACATGTGGACTGGCGGTATTCTGGTTTTACGGGCGCGTGACCGCTAAAAGGGATTTTGCGCTTCTTCACCTTATTGAAAGGGTAGCGGCCAAGGAACTTGTAAAAGTTACACTGGAGTCAGAGCTAAAAGAGATAATACTGGAAAGGGATGACATAACAAAGGACAGGTTTGATAAGTTAGTGGAAGAGAGCACTGTTCTGGATATTGAAGGCCCCTTGCCGGTAGGGGAATTCTTTAAGATAGTTGCGGAAAAGATCTCACCAAAAACAGATGTTGACCGGGCGCTTATTCTGGAAAAGCTTCTTGATCGGGAAGAGGAGTCGAGCACCGTTTTAAGCCCGGGACTTGCAATACCGCATATAATAATTGATGGCGAACACAAATTCGAGATATTACTTGCGCGCTGCAAAGAGGGAATAGTCTTTCCCGGAAAGGACCAACTGGTTCACACAGTATTTGTTATTGTCGGTACGAGAGATGAAAATTTCTTTCATCTCTCGTACCGACAATAACAAA
>JABMSC010000170.1 GCA_013204685.1 Candidatus Omnitrophota bacterium
ATATTAGATACAGTAAGGTCCCCTCTTGCCAAAATGCTCTCCTGGTGCCTGGATACCTGCCGTATTATAAGTGGAAGCATCCTGGCCAATTTAGCCCCAAAATCCCCTCCCGTTTTCTTCATAATTCCTCCATTTGCCTAATATTTTAATAATAAAATATTTAACTTACTTAACTATTTACATAACTAAGTATACCTGTTTTTGGTGATAAAGTCAATGATTTTAGGATATCGGGATATCAGGGGGATAGGATGTCGGGTTATCGGGATATCGGGGTATCAGGGTATCAGGGGGATAGGATGTCGGAGTATCGGGGTGTCCCTCTCTATTCCGCAAACTGCACTGTGAGGGAAAATTTGATGGGAGATGTGCCTAATTCAGCCGGGAACTCAGGGAACGGCTGGGCGCCTCTTACTGCCCTCAGCACCCTTCTTTTTGCTTGAGGATCAGCGTCAGAGCCCGCACTTTCGAGTCTCTTGAGGTTGCCGTCCGGCGAAAGAATGAATAAAAGCGTTATGTCTGACAATTTATATCCAGATGCATTAAAATGCAGCTGTGCACGGATCTTTTCGCGGATTATATTGTAATAGCTGAGAAGCGCTTGTTTTTTATCTTCTTCGGAATATTTTTCTGACTTCTCGGGGGATGTTTCTTCGTGTTGAGTGCTGGGTGCCGGGTGCTGAGCAGTTAGCTCGCTCTCTTTTCTGTAAACTGTGAACTGTGAACTGTGAACTTCTTCATTCTTCCCCTTCTTTTTGATAGGTGGACCAGAAACATACACCTCTTCTTCTAAAGCGAGATCCGGAGATCTGATAATAATATAGTTCAGTTCTACCTGTTCACACGATGGCTTTACATCTTTTTTAAATGATAAAAAAGAGTGCGGCGCCACAAGCGCCATGTGCGCCAGTAGTGAAACGGCAAAAGCTGTTCTAAAAACGGGATTAGTAAACATTTGCGTGCGTTTGATCTCCTTGTTTAATATGTAGTATATAGCATTCTGTACATATTTTTCAAGTTACCTCTCTATTTTCTTGTAAGTCTGCCTCGCGGCAAACCATATTAAAACTCCCATGATCCTCCAAAAACATAATTGCGGGTAGGCGCGGGATAGTACTCGTTCGCTCCAGTCCATGATAAAGCCGCATACTCTGAATATCTTTCATCAAAAATATTGTTTATACCAAAAAACGCCTTCCATCCCTTGTATCTCAATGTGATCTTCCCGTTTGAAACAAAATAATCCTTAAGCAATGGCGCTTGAGCTGCCTGGTCTGATATCGTGCGCTGTTTACCTGTATAATCAGAATTAAAATTTATCTCCATCCATTCAAAAGGAGTGATCACGACACCGAAATTTATCTTATTTTCCGGAACCATAGGCACCTTGTTGCTTGCGTAAGTTCCCCCCTGGAAATAAGCATTAGTCCAGGTATAATTAAAAAAGAGATCCACCGTCTTATGTAGATCCGACTTGAGCGCCAGTTCAAATCCTCTCCGGTTTATACACTCATAATTGTCATTACTCCAGGTCACCGGGTCATAATATATTTCATTATCCACTTCCATAAAATACAAATTAGCGTTACACTGCAGATACCTCCAGCTATGATCCTTCACACCCACTTCCAACGTATCGGCAACCTGTTGCTTGAGTCCTGTGTCCACAGTCCCCAGAAAAACGCTGTAAAATTCGTCCGTAGCGGGAAACCTGAAACTTCTGGAATACCTGCCATACACCCCACCGGCTTTACTGTACTTGTATTCCACTCCAAGGTCGATCGCTTCCTGCTTAGGTGATTTATCCTGATGGCGGTACGTCAAAACATTGTCAAAATAATATAGGGACCACTCACCCCTTATCCCCGCATTTATTATGATCTTCTCAAAAAGAGTCATCATATCCATCGCATACAAACCAAGAGTCTTCTTTGTTATCTTAGTTTGAAAAGGTGTGGTTGAATTTATCCTGTTCTCCGCCTTAAAAAGATCAACGCCCACTGTAAGCGTATTCTCAAAGGAATCTAACTCCATAGAGTTAAGATATTTGACAGACCCTGCTATCGTATCTATCTGGGACCAGTAGAGCGACCCCATAGACACCCAGTCAGTATTAATGCGCCGCTTACTCATCCAGAAATCTATATTGACAGCATTCACGCTTCTCCCAACATTAAATCTTAATTCGGGAGATATCTTTACATATGTATTTTCGGTTTTTGATCTGTCCCTCGTATTGGTGGAACCCTTCCTTCCTAATGTATCTATCTCAGCCGTCGTCAGCCCTCCCGGAAGGCCGTACCAGTCTTTATGATACCCCACTGCCACGTTCATATCAAAATTGTCAACGGGATGAATGGTAATGTTTGCGTCAAAATCATAACCGTCGTAATCACCGTTCAATCTGTATCCATCGGTCTTACTGTGCTTTAATATCAGTGCGTAACTGGCAAACTCATGCGACCCCTGAGAACTTATATTGTAATTATTGTATCTGTAATTGCCCCCTTCATAGGCCAGTTTAATAGTGAAATCACCCTTTCCTTTACGTGTTATTATATTAATAACACCCGCAACGGCATTGTCTCCGTACATTACGCTGCCTGAACCCCTCAAGACTTCCACCCTTTCAACATATTCCAGAGGTATCTGGGCCCAGTCTGTACCGGAAATATCGATCTGGTTGACCCTTCTGCCATCAATAAGAACCAGAACATTACTTGAACCTGTTTCGCCGAATCCGCGCATACCCACTGAAACCGTCTTCCCCACACCTGTCCAATCACGAACAAAAAGGCTGGGTTCATTACGAAGAATGTCATAAACGTAACCGGCATTTGACCTTTCTATGTCCTCCCGTGTGATAACACTCACATATCCCGGAAAATTCACTGCCTTTTCTTCGAAACGTAACGGTGTGACAACAATTGGATCCAACTCTACCACATCGTCCTGTGAGTCTTTATCCCCCTCTGCATTTGCTGGCAATATCGCCGCGCAAAATATGATCATCGCTACTAGCAAGCTTTTTTTCATTATTTCCTTTTGTTTTCGTCTCTCTTTGCAACAAAAAAGCCCTCCGGCATTTTTCGATACCAGAGGGCTTTCCGTTTTTAAAACCCTTTAATAGCCCACTTGAGTCTCCTCGGACTTCTGGACATTTTTAACATACAGGCAGGTCTTCTGACTCCCGGGTCTATCTACTTGCCCTTCCTTCCCGCCTTTTTAGCCAGGCAGTGGAGATCTCAGAGCTTTCGTCACCGGTTACAGCGGCGGGACCGCGTCCGACTTTCACGGACTTCCCTATTAGGGCCTTTCGGCCGCCTGTACGGATCTCTTGTCTTACTCTACACTTGCTATCAGAACCTTGACGAAACCTTTATCTTGAACCATTTTTCTGGCAAGTTCATATGTACCAAACAAAATAAACGCAAAAATTATATTGACTGCCATTGTGTTCCTGAAAAAAGGCAGCGCTTTAATAAAACAATTCATGAATCCTTGTGCGGTGTGCGGATACCATGCAAGCCATACACCAAAATTCGATATCACAAAGAACACACAGGCTGAAAGAACCGTCATGCCTAACACTTTACCCGGGGTTCTCCCCTGGCGCAGCTTGTACCCCATAAACCCGATAATTACAAAAGCCCCCCATGTGTATAAAAATACACCATGCAGCCCTATTATGAGATCCGTTAATACCATTATGGCTAGAGGCACCCATGGAACGATTTTTTTATTCAGATAAGCTCCTGAAAAAAGAGCTATTGCGGCCACCGGCGCCATATTCGGGGCGTGCGGTATGAGCCTCATCAAAAAACCCATGGCTATTAAAATATATGCTAACATATCATCTCCTTGTTTTAAGTCATCTATGTCCTACTACTAATAATAACGAATTATCCGAAAAAGTCAAATGTTAACAAAGTTAGGATGAATTAGTGCTGAGTTCTGGGTTCTGGGTGCCCCGTTAGAAATTCCAAAGGAATTTGTAACGGGGCACGCAGCACAACTATGACTGCGCCGCAAATATCAAGTGCTTTCCCGCAAGACTCAAGGCCGTAACCACCACCCCCGCTATAGCCACACCGAGCACGATCGCAATAAAAGCATACCTGAACCTTATTTTAAAAAGCGTGGCAGCCACACACCCCGTCCAGGCTCCTGTGACCGGTAAGGGTATTGCCACAAAAAGAATAAGCCCGAGGATCTCAAACCTCTCAACAAGAGACGCTTTTCGTCTAGTTCGCTCGAACAGCCAGTTGAAGAATTTCTCGAATATCCAGATATGCCGCAGTTTCTCGGATATCGGCTGCAAAAGAAAAAGTAAAGGAATAACCGGCAAAAGGTTACCGCAAAAAGCCAGCAAATAAGTCTTTGGGGGAGAAAAACCCATAGCAAGCCCCAGAGGAATAGCTCCCCTAAGTTCTGATATAGGTAATGCCGCAAGAATTACGACAGCCGCTTCTTTATTAACTGATACCAGAGCATCTGTGAAACCTTCAAGCATTTTTGTCCTTTCTCTCCCTGTGGGCTATATAAGTTCGTGGTTCGTGGTTCGTGGTTCGTGGTTCGGAGTTCGTAAGCTCGCTCTCCTTGTTGCTCGCCCGGTTAGAAAAACCTTTTTCTAACGGGGCGAGGCCGCATGTTTGAGCACGAGATACCTTTTCTGTTTCGCCTCGCCTAAGAAAAAACCCGCAAAGATTACCCGCAAGTTTCTTATATTAAAGGAGCGTCGTTCTACCCGTCACACCCCTCGTCCCCTATGAGTGGAACAAACACACACCCGCATATATTTTCTTCGGTGAAACTGCTCCCCTCTCTATCTACAGCCACAAGTACCTGACTGAACCTCGGCCCTACCGGCATAACCAGGCGTCCTCCATCGGCCAGCTGATCTTTCAACGATTCCGGAATACCGGGCGCAGCAGCCGTTACTATTATCCCGTCGAACGGAGCCTTTTCTTCCCATCCTTTCGTTCCATCAGCGCACTTGAAAAAGATATTGCCATATCCTGCCCCTGAAAGCGTCTCCCGAGCATTATCCAACAGATGTTCTTTTCTTTCGATCGTATAAACTTCCCGGCAAGTTTCAGCAAGTACAGCCGCCTGATACCCGCTGCCTGTACCTATCTCGAGAATTTTATCCCTGCCTCCGGCACACAAGACCTCCGTCATCAGCGCCACCATATACGGCTG
>JABMSC010000171.1 GCA_013204685.1 Candidatus Omnitrophota bacterium
ACGAACGACGAAACAGGCACCGCCATGAAACAGGGAACGGGAGAGTCCAACGATGATGCCGAGATGGTGGAGGATGAATCCAACCCCTTATCCGAAGAAGAAAAACGCCAGCGTGACCTAGACAATTCGGGGGACACATTACTTATTTCTGACGAAGAAATGCGCCAGCGCGACCCGGACGTGAGAAAATTGGGATATAGCACCCAGATCCCAGAATGGATTACAGGTGAAGCTAGAGAAGTATTCATTGCTACTTGGAAAGAGACGAACTTCTCCAGCGAGCAGATAAAGGTGATCGAGAGGTTTAGTTTATTAAAAAACCCGGGATATAAAAGGTATTACATGTATCTCTTGGATCTTTGGGCCAAGCCCGATCCAATTGAAAGAGATGAAAACATAAGAAGTGCAATTGAGTCTGTTGTTAAAAGGATAGACGAAAATACAAAACGTATTCTTTTATTAGAAAAAACTTTGGAAAAAGCGGGAGTTTCATTTAGTGAGGTGCATCGCGTTCTTGATCTTGGAATAAGCTCATGGGGTTATGCTTATATTTTTGATTATTTGTTTACAAACAATGAGTTAACACTTGGTATAGAATTACGTCCAAATCTCAGAATTAGCATTGAAAAAGAATTGGAATACTTTGATCTGGATAGAGATAGGTTTACTGCCGGTTTTGGCAGCTACAACAGACTTAATGCGATAGATGAATATCAAACACTAAGGCGTAAGGGTGTTAAGTTCGATCTAATAACATCTCTAAATTCAGATATTATTGAAGGTGGAACCTTTGATGCTTCCAAGCCGGATTCGAACCACTGGTATAAATCCCAGATGAGAGTTTTTGAATATATTTTTGATGCGCTTTCAGAGAATGGAGTTTTCCTGATAACACCACCCGGCTTGATTGATAAGTATTGCGCTTTCGATGAAGTGCTTGAAGAAGCCGGATGGATAAAAGTAGAGGACCCGATTAAAGAAGGAAGACTCGGGTATATGGCACGAAAAGAAAATATTAAAAAATTATTAGTAACTTTAAGAAAACTATCAATTATAGAGGAAAAAGAAGGACATAAAGCAGCCTGGGAAAGCATTGCTGGGAATACCGGGACGTCTTCTCTACCCGATAAAAAAGCTCCTAGGGGCTCTCCCGCTGAATTCTTCAGAGTTATCTACACTGAGTTTGAACCAGGGAAGATCTCTCTTAAAGCTTTACGTGAAAGACTAAATTTAGCCGAATCCACAGCCGATAGAGACACCAATCGGTTAGTATCAGCCGGGCTTATAAAGAAGGATGGGAAGGGGGATCAAGCACAACTAGAGAGGACAGTGACAAACCCCGATGACGAGTTGACAAGTCTTGTCTATGATGTATTGGCAGAGCTTGGAGATAAGCCTAGGGTAGGTGAGATGATAGAAGCGTTTAAAGAATTCTTTGATCAGTCGGACTTTGCAACGTTAGAAGATGAAGAAACAAAAAATGTACCAATGGATGAAGCTTGCAGTGAAATTCAAACGTTGATAGATGAAAAGAAAAAGGAAATCACAGATAGATTGGTGGTTGTGGCAATAGATGGGGACTCATGTGTTGGAAAAACATTTCTTGCGAGTGAACTTGATCCAGATAAAACATTAGTTCTTCATCTTGATGGCATAAAGGAAGAAGCTAGAAAGGGCCCACATAAGGATATCCTGTCGAAAGAGGCATTGTTGGTCGATACTATGCAACGCAAGTTACTAAGCTTACCTAAGGGGCACAGTTATGAGGTTTTGGTCATAGAGGGATTTGATCTTCTGAAGACTATTGATGAATGGAAAAAAATATCTAATAACTCTGAAGTAGATATTTATGTGCATGTAGAAGCAGAGATTTATACGCGTGAAATGATCCTGCGCACTAAAAGACAACAAGGCCGCCTGCCTGCTCCAGGATTCCTTGATTTAATTGAGGGTAAGGATACAGCTATGCTTGATACAAATTTCCTGAAAACGTTTACCCAGAATGGATATCCGTTCGATGTGAGGTACGACCTTGTTGTGCGTAATGATTATATCGTTGAGGACGGTGCGGTTGAATTTTTTGATGAGCATATGTCCGAAAGCGATGAATTCGCGAATATCTTAAGAGAAATATTCGAGTTTGGTCCAGAAGGGGAACCATCCACTGCAAGTGTACATAGAAGGATTCTTCTCAAGGAAGCCCATGTTTGGATTCTCAGCGTTATAAGAAGTTATCTCGAAGACAAATATCCGAGTGAAGATTTTTCATCATTAAAAGTGATAGTCCCCCTCACAGGCAGCAGCTTAAGTGGATTTCCCCGGGCAAAAGAAAGCGATCTCGATGTTTACTTTTTGATAGATGATTCTAATCTTCCAAATGGGACAAAATTCGAAGATATTGATAGAACAAATATTGCGACCAAAACAAGAGAGGTAATAAACAGAATCATAGATGAAGATAGTTCATTACATGTAAGAAAACTTCAACCTCTGAACATACAAGGCGAGAAGGTATGGTTTTTAAGTGATGTTTTAAGATTTCCTGAAGATATGGACGTTATTAGTCCTATAGCAGATGCTTTTCTTGTATGTTATGGCTCGGTTGAAGAGGTGAGGCGGAAGATCTTAAGTGCCATAATTTATTCAGAGAATCGTTACGGTAAGTGGAAACTGATCCGTAAGAAGTGGCAGGAGTATGTTAACAAGAAGCATATAGATAGGTTAGGTGAGAGATTCGTCCCTCGAGAAGGATTAGATCTCAAGCTGCCTGACTTGACCTATATGTTAGATATTTATGGAATTCCTGTAGCAGAAGGCATAACAAAGCCCACGCCCCCGTTAAAACTTTCTCCGAAATCTCTAACGGGGCAGGCAACGCACGACGCACGACACAGTACGAACGACGAAACAGGCACCGCCATGAAACAGGGGACGGGTGAAAGCGACCCTGGGGACGCTACTGGCGTACCAGAGCATCAGGGCACGGATCAGAAGAACTCCGAGGAACCCAAGGAATTCGAGGAACCAACGCGGGAAGAAATCATCCGGATCCTCACTGCCCTTGCAAGTTTTGCGCACGGAACTAATGCATCTACGAATACAATGACTTACTCGACAGCAGTAAATACCGGTTTTGCATTTATTGTCAAAAACATTTTAGCAGATGAGGATTTGACAGAACATCACCAAAAGGCACAAGAAATGCAGGACAATATAGATGAGGTTAGTGGGATACTGATGGATTTAAGCGGCAGGTGCGCAGGTCCCATGGATCTTATCAGGAAAAATGCCTGGGAAGAAGTAGACACATCAAAAATCATATCATGGCGCAATAAAGCTAGACGAGCGTATAACTTGCTAAAGAGAGCCAAGGAGTCTTATGATGAGATGGCAGACAGCATAAGCCATCACCTATCAGTGTTTGGTGATCTGAATATTGATGAATACTTCGAAAAATTAGTTGCAGCATTTTCAGATAGGATGTCTCTTGTGGACGGTGAAGTTTCACAAGAAGTATTTGCTCTCAATGATATTTTTAAACATCTTTATGGAGAGTTGTCGGTTAAAGAGGCTGACGATTACAGTAAATATATAGAGATCAGTTTCCCGGATGAGAATATCTGGATAAGGGGGAATAAACTTTCTATTAATTCGATGATCTGTAACCTGGTGATGAATAGCTACAGGGCTGCTAAAGAACATAAAGGTGAAGAAGCCAGGGTTATTGTCGAAGTAACTCTTGCAAAAGGAGAGGTAGTAATAACTATAAGAGACAATGGACCCGGAATCCAGGAAGCGGGTCTTGAGAATATCTGGAAGCCATTCTACTCAACAACAGGCGGAGGAATAGGTCTTACTGAAGCACGTCTTATTGCCGAGCTTCACGGTGGAAAAATAACCGTTACCTCCATTGCGCACGAAGACTATGCGATGGCAAGTGGCGGAAATATCCAGTTTCAAGAGGATCTCATGGAAGCTCTCGAGGGCGATGTTTATCTAAGGGCAAAAAGTAAAGGGGCGTATATCCGGATGGTTGATGCCTCAAGAGAACTAAACAAGTTAGACAGCATGATCTCGAGCGACGAATTAAGTTTAATAGAGGCAAGAAGACTTTACTCTGATTACCTGGCAGCATACGATGCTCTTAATAGTGACTTGGAGAAAGATGAGGGGCTAAAACCTTTAATGCGTTTTATACAGGACGGGTTCGGCAATTCACCTGTAACGACTCTGGGTTTTGTCATCGAAATAGCAGAGAAAGAAAAAGTTATTGATGAAGCCGCTAGAGAAATGATCCGGGATATTTTTGAAAGAGAAAAAGGTAAGATGGAAATCTTCCGCAGGATCACCGAAGGCTCCTGGGGTGATCCGGGGACGACGTTTACGGCGGCGGTTCCGGCAATCCTGATCGAATCGCCGGAGGACCCAGAGCCCACAACCCACAACCCACGACCCTTTACAAATTTCGAAGAAATTTATAACGGGCCACGACCAGCACAATCCTTCTTCAACCAGATCATCTACCGCGCGCGTAAAGCGGCAAAAAAAGGTGAAAATATATTTATCGGCTTAGATACAAGCTACATGCGTTCGGAAGAACTGGCGTACATACAGGAATTTCTGGCTAAACTTAGCCGTTTAAAAATAAAGAATATAAAATTTGTAAGATCAAACGGGAGAGGAGGTGACCAACCCGGCAGACTAGCCTATGAACTCACACGGAGAATAGAGAAGTCCGAAAAGAAAGAAGGACTTACAACTCCGCTGTCGAATATAATTATCATCGGTGATACCGAAATTCTCGAGCACAAAGCGTTCAAGCGGTTTATCACCCAAGGTAAACCCGAGCAAAGTGCCTTTTTCGGTAATTTATATATCCCCAAAGATATTCCTCAGGGGATGTTCATGAAAATAGACTTGCCAGGTTGGATCACCGAATCTCTCGGACTTGCCTTTGGGAAGACCGGCGTGCGGGCGAAACGCTTCAACGTGGAGCTCGCCCCGATCGAATCAGAGATCCTTGAGAAACTCAGCACCATGTACGCTCTCTATGTTGATTATATTGCCCGCGGAGCGTAGAAGGTGCTCACGGTTCGTATCAGTCGTTGACCCTTGACACATATCAATATTATAGTTATAATCAGGCCATATATGTTAATCATAGTGATTTTCACTCACTATATATATAGTTATAATATGTAGTTGCAGAAGATCCGGTTGCATCCCGGGGGCGCAGCCGGACGCAGAAGGGAAAACATATGGAAGACAGAAACGAGATCATTGAACAGAGATATAAAAACCTGGAAAAACTTGTAGAAAAAGGCATAAACCCTTTTGGTGAAAAGTTTTCTGACATCCACCAGATCCAGTCCCTGAAAGACAATTACACTGAAGGCGCTAAGGTTAGAATTGCCGGCAGGATAATGGCTAAAAGGGAACATGGTAAAAGTGTGTTTATGGACGTGAAGGACTCAAGCGGCAAGATGCAGGTGTATATGAAGAAAGACACCATAGGGGATGAATCTTTTGAAATTCTCAAAAGCCTGGATATCGGGGATATCATCGGATCCGAAGGCGGTCTTTTTAAGACAAGAACAGGTGAAGAAACCGTGCTTGTGGATGAATATAAGGTGTTATCAAAATCGTTACTTCCGCTTCCGGAGAAGTGGCACGGCCTTAAAGATGTTGAAATAAGATACCGGCAGAGGTATGTAGACTTGATCGTGAACGACGAAGCGCGGGACAAATTCCGCAAGCGCATAGAGCTCATCCAGCATATGCGGGAAGATCTTAATGGAAAAGGGTTTTTAGAGGTAGAGACGCCTATGATGCATCCCATCCCGGGAGGCGCCGCGGGCAAACCATTTAAGACGCATCATGAAGCGCTTGACATGCCGCTCTACTTAAGGATAGCTCCGGAACTCTATTTGAAGAAACTTCTTGTCGGCGGGTTTGACAAGGTGTACGAGATAAACCGGTCATTCAGGAACGAAGGTATATCAACAAGACATAATCCCGAATTTACGATGATGGAAGCATATGAAGCGTATTCTGACTGCGATGGCATGATGCAGCTTACTGAACACCTTGTAAGGTCCGCGGCTAAAGCTATACTGGGCACTGAGAAGTTCCAGTATCAGGGCAGGGACGTGGACCTCACTAATTGGAAGAGGGTGTCTTTTGCGGAACTAATGGAGGAGAATTTCGGTATAAAGGTTGATGATCCGCTTGATAAATGGGTTAAAAAGCTGAAATCCAAAGGCATTGAAATAGAGGGGGATAAGATCAGTAAGACCCAGATACTGAATATCGTGGGAGACCTGGTTGAACCTGAAACAGAGACAAATCCGGTATTTGTAGTGGATTTCTTTAAGGAGCTCAGTCCCCTTGCAAAATCCAAAAAAGACGCACCTGGACTCGTAGAAAGATTTGAACTTTATATCGGGGGGATGGAGATAGCCAATGCTTACTCCGAGCTTAACGATCCTATTGACCAGAAAGAAAGGTTTCTTGAGCAGGCCAAGGCGGATCCGGATGCTATGGTGGATGAGGATTTTATCAGGGCCCTTGAATACGGGATGCCGCCGGCCGGCGGGCTCGGCATAGGAATTGACCGCCTGGCGATGATATTTACGAATTCGGCAAATATACGGGAAGTGATACTCTTTCCGCACATGAGACCGGAGTAGGGATAGCGTTTAGCGTGTATCGGGTGTCGTGGATCGTGGATCGGGTATCGATAACCGAATCACGAACTACGAACCACGAAAACCGAGCCATGATAGGAGACCCCGGGGTTGACTAAAACTATGTGGACATTTTTCTTAAGCACAAAATATTTTTTATCTAAAAGAAAAGAAGGAATGATCTCCCTGATAGGGGTTATCTCTGTCATAGGAGTTGCTCTTGGAGTCGCGTCTCTTATTATAGTTCTTTCAGTAATGAACGGTTTTGATCTGGAAGTCCGGGATAAGATCATAGGCACGTATGCGCATGTTGTCATAATGAGAGAAGGCGGGATCGACGGTGCGGGCGAGCTTATCTCCAGGGTGGAAGCTATGCCGGAGGTGGAAAGCGCCACTGAATTCGTGACGGGACAGGGGATCTTGAGAAGCGGTGCGAATATCGCGGGTATTCTTATCAAGGGAATAGACGCGCAAAAAGAATCCGAGGTCAGCGCGGTCATAGAGTATACAGAC
>JABMSC010000172.1 GCA_013204685.1 Candidatus Omnitrophota bacterium
CTTCTACCTTAATGATACCATATTAGTATCATTTGTCAAGGGGTGCTCCGATCTTTATTACAAATGATCCTTTATAGCGGATTCAAAAACTTCTTTGTCCCTATACCCGACATATTTCTCGACAATGCGTCCTTTTCTGTCGATTATAAAAGTAGTGGGAATGCCTCTTATCCCCCCATAAGCGGCTGCAACCTGCTGATTTCCGATAAGAATAGGATAAGTAACTCCGTTGCTTTTCGCAAAAGGCCCGACCACAGCCGCCCCCCCATCATCCAGGGCGATCCCTATTACAACAAGGCCTTTATCCTTGTACTCAGTAGAAAGTGCCTGAAAATGCGGGATCTCCATTCTGCATGGAGGGCACCATGTGGCCCAGAAATCAAGTATCACAACCTTGCCTTTTACATTCGAAAGGCTGAAGGGATTACCTTCAAGATCCTTAAGCGTAAAGTCCGGTGCCATAGCCTGGGCACTGCCTGAAGGTCCCTGCCCCTGACAGGACATAAGTCCTGCCGTCGTGACCAGCAAAGAAACAAGAAATATAATAAACCATTTTTTACGCCCCATCACTAAACCCTCCTTAGATTTATTTTGAGAATTCATAAGAAGCCTGCGGCATATACTTCAAGAGCACATGGAGATTATCCGTAAATATCATAACCCCCAGGCATATGAGAAGTATACCGGCTGCAAACTCTCCCCATCTGATAAATTTTCGGTATTTCTCAAAAAACCGCATAAAAATTCCAATTGCAAATCCGGTAATAACAAACGGAATGCCAAGCCCCAGTGAATAAACTGCCAAAAGAAGCATACCTTTTAAAAGGGTCTCCTGGGTGGAAGCTATGGCAAGGATCCCGGCCAGTATCGGTCCGATGCATGGTGTCCACCCAAAACCAAAAGCAACGCCTATAAAAAAGGAACTGAATAGACCTGGCGAAAAACGTTTCACCTTTAAACGTTTTTCCATATTCAGCCACTTTACGTTCAATATGCCGGTAAGATGCAAACCAAGGACTACAATAAGGACCCCTGCTATTTTAGTGAGAATAACTACGTGTTCTGCCAGGAGCCGGCCGACAAAGGAAGCAGAAGCCCCGAGAGCTATAAAAATTACCGAAAACCCCAGCACAAAACATATAGAATTAAGGCCGGCTTTTCTTACGACCTTACCGTATTTAGCTCCTCCCGAGAGTTCCTCAAGAGACATTCCGGAAAGGAATGAAATATATCCGGGAATAAGCGGAAGCACGCAAGGCGAAAGAAATGAAAGTACTCCTGCTAAAAATGCTATGCCGAAATTGACGTTTTCCATGTGTGCTCCCTGATTTCTCGTAGGGGCACGGCATACCGTGCCCCTACGACATATTATATCCTATAAAACGCCAATAGACAAAAAAACGCCCGGGAAAACCCAGGCGTTTTTTTTATCCGTAAAGACCTGATCCGTTAGATCAAGCCCTGGTCTATCATAGAATCAGCAACTTTCACGAAACCGGCAATATTCGCGCCCATTACGTAGTTGCCCGGCTGGCCATACTCTTCAGCTGCTTCAACACACTGTTTGTGAATAGCAACCATAATGCCATTCAATCTGGAGTCAACTTCTTCGCGTGTCCAAGACATGCGCTCTGAGTTCTGGCTCATCTCAAGCCCTGAAGTTGCCACACCACCGGCGTTAGCAGCCTTACCCGGGCCATAGAGGATCTTTTTCTCTATGTAAAGGTCCACTGCTTCCGGAGTTGACGGCATGTTCGCGCCTTCACTGATAACATAGCAACCATTATCAAGAAGAGTTTTAGCGTCTTTTCCGTCTATCTCATTCTGTGTAGCACTTGGGAAAGCACAGTCACACTTGATACTCCAGGGATTTTCGCCTGCTTTGTATTCGCAACCAAACTTGTCTGCGTATTCCTTGATACGGCCACGTTTGACGTTTTTAAGTTCCATAACGAATGCGAGTTTTTCAGCGTCAACACCGTCTTTATCATAAATAGTACCTGCTGAGTCTGACAGAGAAACCACTTTACCGCCAAGCTGGTTTACCTTCTCAACCGTGTACTGAGCAACGTTTCCGGAACCGGAAACCGTAACGATCTTGCCTTTTAAAGTTTCGCCGCGAGTCTTAAGCATTTCTTCAGCAAAATAAGTCGCGCCATAACCGGTTGCTTCCGGACGGATCAGAGATCCTCCCCAGTTCAGGCCCTTACCTGTAAGAACACC
>JABMSC010000173.1 GCA_013204685.1 Candidatus Omnitrophota bacterium
GGGGTCGTGTATCGTGGATCGTGGATCGTGGATCGTGGGTGGGGATCGATAACCGATACCCGATAACCGAATCACGAAAACCGAACAATGAATTCTAAACTATGGAGGCGCTATGGACGAACATTTTTCCGGATGTGAAATAGTGGAAATAGGTATACAGATAGAGAAAAACGGTAAAGATTTTTATTCAGCTTTGTCCGCGTCAACCGGCGACAAAAGGGTGAAGGAACTTTTCGAATATCTTGCCGGAGAAGAAGAGAAACATATTGCTGTCTTTAAGAAGATACTTGATTCCTCGTGCAATTACGAGCCCGCGGCGGCTTACCCGGGAGAATATTTTGCCTATATGAACGCTTTGGCAAGTCAGTATGTTTTTACGCGAAAAGGTGCGGGAAAAGAGATGGCCGGTAAGGCGGGGGGCTACACCGAAGGCATAGATATGGGTATTCAGTTTGAGAAAGAATCAATTCTCTACTATGAGGGCATGAAGAGGATAGTTCCCCCCCAAGACATGGATGTTGTAGACAAACTTATTAGTGAAGAAAAGGAACACTTAAAAAGGCTGTGCGAAATAAAAGAGGTGAGCGAAAATGAAGAATGTGAAAGTGTATAGCACTTCAACCTGTCCGTTTTGTTTAAAGGTAAAGCAGTTCCTTAAGGATAACAACATCGATTTTGAAGATATAGATGTTGCAGTGAATCAGGAAAAAGTAGAAGAAATGGTCCAGAAAACCGGGCAAATGGGAGTTCCTGTCCTGGACATAGAAGGTGAAATTATCGTTGGATTTGATAAAGATAAGATCACGGCGGCGTTAGGTCTTTAATGTTCGGAGCATTTATCATGAGCAAAATATATGACCTCATCATAATCGGCGCAGGTCCTGCCGGAATAACGGCTAGTGTATACGCTGCGCGTAAAGAGATGGATTTTATTGTTCTTACGATGGATATCGGCGGTCAGACCGCCTGGAGTGGGGATATAGAGAACTATCTTGGATACCAGTTCATAACCGGAACAGAGCTTACGTCTAAGTTCGAAGAGCATATCAAAAAATACAACGTTGAAGTCAAAGAAGCTGAAGAGGTGATCGAGATCTCTAAAAATGGGGATGATGTTTTAGTTCGCACCGATAGTAGCGAGTATAGGGCCAGATCTCTAATAGTAGCTTCAGGAAAGCAGTCCAAACCCTTAGGTGTACCCGGGGAAGAAGAGTATCGGAATAAGGGCGTTGCATATTGCGCCACGTGCGATGCCCCTCTATTTGCCGGAAAAACTGTTGCGGTCATCGGCGGCGGTAATTCCGCCTTAGAAGCTGCGCTTCAGCTTATAAAAATAGCCAAACATATTTACTTGATAAACATAACTCCGGAGCTTGGGGGAGACACCATAATCAGGGATAAGGTGGCTGCGAGCGACAATGTCACTATTATGAACAACTCTCAGGTAAAGGAGATTTTCGGAAGCACTTTTGTTGAAGGGATAAAAATAGAAACTGAAAAGAAAGAGGAAACCCTTTCCCTGGAAGGCGTATTTGTTGAAATAGGCCTGAAACCCAACACTGCGTTCAAAAGTGATCTTGAGAAAAACGAACAGGGCGAAATAGTTGTAAATTGTAATAATGAGACAAATACCCCGGGCATATTTGCCGCAGGTGACGTTACCAATGTTTTGGAGAAGCAGATAATCATTGCAGCAGGGGAAGGCGCCAAAGCGACTCTCAGCGCCTTTAGGTATATCTCAAAAATAAAATAGGAACAGTAAAAAGATCTTTATGCCATGATGAATAAACCCCGGCTTTTAGCCGCGCTTAAAGAGATGATCTTTGTTGAAGAAGGAATGGTAACTTTATTTGCTAACTTTGATAAAGTGCTTGTTCAGCATGTAGATGAACTGGATGAAGAGAGGAAAAAAGAGATAACGAAACTTCTTTCGAAACTCAATAGGGATTCTTCAAGACACAAAGAAACAATTGATGGACTTATCGAACAAGTGAGGAAGAGCGACAGAGATGAATACTGAGATGCTGCTTAAAGAGTTTAAGAATATACTTGAGTTGGAAAAAAGAGCCAAATTTTCCTATGACCATTATGTAGAACAGATAGATGATGTCAGTATCAGGGAAGAACTTACCTTTATACGCGATGAAGAGATCGCGCATATAAAAATCGTAGAGAGACTTATTGAATTAGTATCATGACAGCTGCCCTCAACTCGGAATACAGGAAAAAGAGAGCTCATATAAAAAAAAGATTGGATGATTTTAAGACGGTTTGGAATTGGCCGGACAGAAAGATCTTCAGCGAGCTTTGTTTTTGCATATGTACCCCACAGTCCAAAGCTGTTTACTGCGATAAGGCCGTTACGGGCCTCGAAAAAAGTGGTGCGCTATTTAGTGGAAACCTTAGTGAGATAAGAAAGGGACTGGCAGGAGTCAGGTTTCCAAACAACAAAGCCGGGTACATACTCTATACAAGAAAACTTTTCAGTCATAAGGGCCGGATCAGGATCAAGGAAAGAATAGACCCGGAGAACATAACGGCAACGCGCCAATGGCTTTTTCATAATGTTAAGGGTATAGGCATGAAAGAGACGAGCCATTTCTTGAGAAATATCGGATTCGGGGAAAATCTGGCAATACTTGATGTGCATATACTGAAAAATATGGTCAGGCACGGCATTATAAAAGAAGTTCCTAAAAGCATATCGACCTCGAAATATATGGATCTTGAAGAAAAATTGCGTAAATTCTGCGCTAAAGTCAGTATCCCGATGGGGGAGATAGATCTACTTTTCTGGTCAAAAGAAACAGGACAAGTATTTAAATGAATATTGTAATTGGAATACTCGCTGAGTCATATAATCTTTTAAAAGAGATGTCCCCATATCTACTTTTCGGGTATCTTTTTGCGGGGATCCTGCATATTTTCATAGATACCAGGACTGTAAGCAAGAACCTGGGCAAGGGCAATATTATGTCAGTGGTTAAAGCTTCCTTGTTTGGAATACCACTTCCCCTTTGTTCCTGTTCAGTTATACCGGCCGCGATGTCCTTGAAAAAAGAAGGGGCAAGCCGAGGCGCTGTCCTTTCTTTTCTGATTTCTACCCCGACAACAGGCGTAGATTCCATATTTGCGACTTATTCTCTTCTTGGGA
>JABMSC010000174.1 GCA_013204685.1 Candidatus Omnitrophota bacterium
ACAATACACCGTCTTTTGAAACCCTATATACCGGATTTAAATTTTCCTCCGGGAATTTGGCAAGGCCCTTTATCTCTTTCTCCGTTTTCTTGCGCTCGGTGATGTCCCTGAAAATACCTAAGAGATATGTTTTTCCTGATATCTCTACCGGAGCGGCATTAACATCGGCATAAAAAACACTTCCATCTTTTCTTTTTACCGGAATATCTTTGGCGAGAGTGATCTCGCCCTTTGATTGCTTCTCAAACTGTTCTGCAACATAGGGCATTTCTTTTACGGGATGGATATCTTCAACGCTTAAGTTCCTGATCTCTTCCCTCGTATAGCCCAGCATCCGGCAGATCGCTTTATTGCTGTCGTGGATTTTTTTGTCATCCATGTCTGCCAGGAGTATCCCGTCGATCACATTATCAAAAATAGACTTAAATTTACTCTCACTTTCCGACAATGCCTCCGATGTTTTCTGAAGTTTTTCATCTATAGTCAGGCTCGTAAAATCCTGTTGTTCTTTTGTTTTGGTTCGGTTTTCCATTATTCTCGCATATAGCGTTTAGGGTTTAGTTAGCTCACCATCTATTGAGATTGCTTCGCTTCGCTCGCAATGACGGATATGAACTAATTTGTATAACCAATACAAAAAAAGGCAATTCCGGTTTTACGCCAGAATTGCCTTTCCAAAATATATTATATATAACTTCTTCACTATCACTCCCTTGTGGGAATTATAAGCGTTGTATAGGTATATATGTATTATAGTCCTGTCATGATGGGGGAGTCAAGGGTTATGGGTTAAGTCGGGAATCGTGGGGCGGGTTTCGTGATTCGTGATTCGGTTATCGTGGTTTCGATCCACGAAACACGAACCACTACCCCTTCTTGCCCCTACTTATTAAATTCCCGCTTTCTTGAACGCCTCGGGAAGATACTCCAAGAGGTCCGTAGCGATCATGCTGAACTGGCCCTTTTTTTCAGAAGCTATGTCTCCGGAGAGGCCGTGAAGATAAGCGGCACAAACCGCTGCCGAGTAATCCCCTACGCCCTGGCCGATAAACGAAGCGATCATGCCGGTAAGAACGTCACCCGTGCCGCCCGAAGCCATGCCGGAATTACCGGTCTCATTAATATATGTATTTCCTTCAGGGCTTGCCACAACCGTCCTGTGTCCCTTTAAGCATACCACTGAGCCAGTTACTTCCGCGATGCTTTTGGCAAACTCTTCCCTGTTAGACTGCACAATACCGGCACTTTTCCCCATTAAGCGCGACATCTCTCCCGGATGGGGCGTGATAACGGTCCTCGCCTCTCGCTTGGTCAGGATCTCCATCCTGCCCTCAAGAGCATTTATTCCGTCTGCATCGAGAACCACCGGGATCTCTACAGCTTCGAGGAGATCATTGATGAGAGTCTGAATATCCTTATTCCTTCCAAGTCCCGGGCCGATCGCGATCACGTCGCACTTCTCCGCAAAATCGAGTATTTTCACTTTCGCTTTTGCACTTATTGTCCCTTCCTGAGTTTCAGGAAGAGCGAGAGTCATGACTTCCGTGAGTTTGACTTCCATTATTGCGTTAAGTGACTGCGGAACACCGCATGTAACAAGCCCGCTTCCGGATAAAAGCGCACCTTGAGACGCAAGATAAGCCGCGCCGGTCATCCCAGGTGAACCCGCAATAACCAAAACCTTACCGTAATCGCCTTTGTGTGAATCTTCTCTCCTGCCCGGTATTTTTTCGATGTATTCATGAACCATTTTTCACCGCCAATGCGTTTGATGCCGCAAGCTCCCTTGTGTGAGAAATACTCACCAGGATCTCGGACAATTCATATTTTTCCATCAAGTGTTTCGCATGCCCATGCAAAACCACATACGGTTTCCCGTCACTACTATTAAGTATCTCTATCTCCTGCCAGTTGAGGCCTATTTCCGCCCCGTCGGGAAGGGCCTTTTTAACAGCTTCTTTGGCGGCAAACTTCCCCGCCATATGCATATAATAGCCCTTTTTAGTGCCCCCGTACTCTATTTCTTTTTCGGTGAACATCTTCTTAAGAAAATTCTCGCCATATTCCCGTGCGGCGTTCTCAAATCTTTCTATCTTTATGGCGTCTATGCCTATACCGGCTATGTTCATTTAATAAGGTCCTTCATCTCGCGGACAGCTTCGTATAACCCCACGAACACGGCCCTGGATATTATGGAGTGTCCTATATTAAGCTCGTGCATGCCTTCTATACGGGCAATGGGCCCTGCATTCTGATAATTAAGACCGTGCCCGGCACATGCTGTAAGGCCTTCTTGGATAGCAAACTTCGTCATACGGACTATATCTTCAAGCTCTTTACTGTAATCTTCCCCTCTATTAAACGCCTCACAGAACCGGCCGGTGTGAAACTCCAAAACTTTAGCCCCAGCTTCAGAAGTCGCTTTAACCTGTTCCTCTTCAGGATCGATAAAGAGGCTTACCTCTATGCCGCATGCGGCGAGAGAGCTGATAACCTCTTTGACCCTGTCGAAATTTCCAGCAACATCAAGCCCGCCTTCGGTGGTCACTTCCCGGCGGTTCTCGGGAACAATTGTCGCCTGATCGGGTTTTGTGCCGCAGGCAATGTCAACGATCTGGGGATCTACTGACATCTCAAGATTGAGCCTTGTTGTAACAGCTTCTTTTATGCTCCCCAGATCATCATCGTTTATGTGACGCCTGTCTTTCCTGAGATGACAGACTATACCGTCACATCCTGCTTTTTCAGCCTGAAGAGCCGCTTCAACTGGATCCGGTTCGAAAGTTTTCCTTGCTTCACGGACGGTGGCAACGTGGTCTATGTTAACGCCGAGTTTTGGCATGTGGTAGGAGTTCCTTCAATAATCAGTTCTTATTTTTCTTTCGGTTTACCATTCCCTACAGGCACTTTTTCTATGGGGATGTATACATCTACAGTCTTGTCCTTGAGCTGCAAGATCCTGGAGTCCGAGTGAAGCCCCAGAGTTAATTTCACGCTGCGTGTGTATTCTCCGAGATCGACCTTATCGGTTCTGAGGTCATCTATATCCTTGAGAACAACCTTGGGGCCAAAGATAGATATTCTGGAAGGATCTACCTTCACTTTATTGAATAAGACCCTGTACCCACTGGGGCTTTTACCGGTAAAAACAGCTTCTACCGAAACTTCTTTATCAGTAAAGTCCAACCGATGCATGGCATCGGCAACAGTTTCCTTTTTCTGTGAAAAGGAATCAGTGTTTACCATGTCAAACACATAAAACCATGTCGCAACAGCAAGAACAAGCGCGATAACTTTGGGCCAAAAATTGTTTAACAGCTTATCCCCCCAGCTCATATTCCTTCCTTTGAAGCCATTTTACGTTTCGCAATAAGCCTTTTTAAAACAGCGGGAAATGATTGTTTCCTCGCTCTGGGCACATAGGCGCGTTCCAGGAGAGGTATCAGATTTTTGTATTCTACGATCTCGGTTATCCTTCCTCCCTTTGCCAGTGAAATAACCCCGGTCTCTTCACTGACGATAACAATAAGGGCATCGGTCTCTTCGCTTAAGCCCAGGGCAGCTCTATGACGGGTGCCCATGGTTTTTGGTATCCTTGGATTCTGGGTAAGAGGGAAAAGGCAGGCCGCCGCTTCCACCCTGTGCTCAGAAACTATTATCCCGCCGTCATGTAAGGGTGAGTTTCTTGAAAATATAGTATTGATCAGCTCCCCCGTTACTATAGCGTCTACATTTACACCGCTTTCAACATATCTCCTCAGACCGATCTCCCGCTGTATTGCGATCAATGCACCGATCTTTTTCTTGGAAAGCGAGATAGCAGCTTTAGATATTTCGCTCAGGATCTCTCTTTCACCTGAAAATATACCAAACCGGCCTATCCTGGCCAGGCCCCTTCTGATCTCCGGTTGAAATATTATAAGAAATGCCAGAACTGAAATAGCCAGGAGTCTCGTAAGAAGCCAGTTTATAATAACAAAATTGAGGCCGCGAGTGAGCATAACAACAATACCGATAATAATGATGCCTTTAAGCACCTGCTCGGCGGCTGTCTCTTTGAGGAGCAGGTAGATCGTATAGAAAACACCCCAAAGAATAAGGACTTCAAGCACCATTTCCCAGTTATTAAAAACTTCCATGTCATTCACCTATTTCGTGGTTCGTTGTTCGGTTATCGTGATTCGGTTATCGTAATTCGATTATCGGTTATCGATCCCCGATTCCCGATCCACGATCCCCGAAAACCGATACCCGCTTATCCCTTAAACCTGACCTACCCCTCACCTACTATTGCATTCACAACCAGTGCAACATCCCTCATCTCGCCAACATCATGAACACGGATAATATCAGCGCCATTCATGATAGCCGCTGCCGAGCTTGCAGCTGTACCCGGAGTTCTTGCCTCCACATCTTTATCGGTAAGCGCACCAAGGAAAGACTTTCTTGAGGTTCCCACAAGAACCTGCTTTCCCAGTTCCTTAAGTTTACTTAAGTTTCTCAAGATAATCAAGTTATGTTCCACTGTTTTTCCAAAACCTATCCCCGGGTCCACGATTATTTTCCCGGGCTCTATACCGGCTTCCAGTGCGATCTCTATAGATCCTGAAAGATACTGGGTAATATCGCTCATGACATCACCATAAGAAGGGTCATCCTGCATGTTCCCGGGATCCCCTTTCATGTGCATCAGTATGACACTTGCGCCGAATTCTGCAATAACTCTTGCCATGTCAGCGTCACCCCTGAGGGCTGTAATATCGTTGACGATCGAAGCGCCTTCCCGTAAAGCTTCTCTGGCTACTTCACTCTTACATGTATCGATCGATATGGGAACATCAATAATCCCGTTAAGAGCCTTTATGACAGGTATTACCCTTTCCAGTTCTTCACTTACCGGAATGCGCTCTCTTCCCGGCCGGGAAGATTCTCCCCCGACATCGATCATATCTGCGCCTTGGGAGACCATCTCTCTGGCCCTACCGGCTGCTGCGCGCGGGTCAAAGTATTTTCCCCCGTCACTGAAAGAATCGGGCGTTACATTAAGTATGCCCATTATGAGGGTGCGATTATTTGTATCCAAAATCAGCTTTTCTCTTCCTTTTTCGGGAATCCCAAAAGCTCCCGGACCTCGTTCTCGTCCATTGTTTCTTTTTCCAAAAGCTTGTCGGCAAGAAGATCAAGCTTGTCTTTGTTCTCCAGCAATTTAGATTTTGCTGTTTCGTAACAACGATCGACTATCTTTTTCACTTCGTCGTCTATGATCTTTGCTGTTTCTTCACTGTAATTTCTTTCTTCCGTTATGTCGCGTCCCAGAAAGACTTGCTGATGCCGTTTGCCGACTGTAAGATGCCCAAGACGGTCACTCATTCCATACTGCGTGACCATGTCACGGGCTAGTTCCGTAGCCTTTTTTATATCATTTTGCGCGCCGGTAGATATCTCATCAAACGTTACGTCTTCACTCGCACGGCCTCCCAATATACCGGCTATCTTTCCCGTGAACTGACTCTTCCTGTATAAATATCTGTCCTTTGTGGGGATCTGCATGGTGTATCCCAGAGCCATTCCTCTTGAGACAATCGTCACCTTATGAAGGGGATCCGCACCGTCTATCAAATATGACATAAGCGCGTGTCCCGCCTCATGATAAGATATTATTTTCTTCTCTTCTTCGCTGATCTTGCGGGATTTGCGCTGAGGACCGGCCATGATCCTTTCCATCGCCTCCTGAAGTTCTTCCATGTCAACAGCATCCTTGTTCCTCCTCGCACCCAGAAGAGCCGATTCATTGATAATATTAGCAAGGTCCGCTCCTGAAAAACCCGCCGTCTGCTGCGCTACCTTGTTGAGATCAATGCCCTCTTTCATTTTTACGTCTTCAGCGTGAACCTTCAAGATTTCGTATCTTCCGTTGATGTCCGGCAAGTCAACCACAACCTGCCTGTCAAAGCGTCCCGGCCGGAGGAGCGCCGGGTCAAGAACATCGGGCCGGTTGGTAGCAGCGATCAATATAACTCCGGTAGCCGTATCGAAACCATCCATCTCAGATAAAAGGGCATTAAGTGTCTGTTCCCTTTCATCGTGCCCGCCGCCTATGCCTGAGAACCTCTGACGGCCCACGGCATCGATCTCGTCCATAAATATGATGCATCCCTTCTGGCTGGTCTTGACAGACTTCTTCGCCTTATCAAAGAGATCTCTCACTCTTGACGCCCCTACACCAACAAACATTTCGACAAAATCTGATC
>JABMSC010000175.1 GCA_013204685.1 Candidatus Omnitrophota bacterium
GATAAACAGAATGGGCTTTGAATGGATAGATTTTTGTACCTTCTTGATCATAAACCGCAGTTACCTTTCCATTATCGACTTCCAATGTCACAAATGTATTTTTATATTCTTCTTTTTTGTGCCAGTATGTCTTCCCGTTAAAACGAAACCGGCCCCTTACGCCAAGATCAAAATGCTTGATAAAGATCTTGCTGTCTTTATGTTTTCTTGCAACTTTCTCGAGCGTACGTTTGCCCGAGTAAGTACCCACCAAGGTTCCCTTAACGACACCTTTATCGATCGTAGCGTCTACATAGAGCAAATACCGGCTAAATGGATACAGCTTTTTATTGTTTTCATCATAGGCTTCAACAAGTTTTCCATTACGAATAACAAGCGTAAAAAACGCATTCTCATAACCCTTCATCTCTTTCCAATAAAGCTCACCATTCACGGTTAAGCCACCCAGGTTATCCAGCCTGAACTTTTCAACAATAAGTGTCCTGTCCGGATAATCCTTAAAAACATTCTCCAGTGGCATCGTCGTCATAAAACTCTGCAGAAATTTTCCGCCAACACGCTTCCCGTTTTTCATTTTTCCATCGACATATACCAGGTTTTCTTCAAAGGGATAAAGCTTTTTTCCGCCTTGATCGTGAACTGACAAAATGCATCCACCTTCATATTCGATATTCACTTTAGTTTTTTCATAACCGCTCATATTTTTCCAATAAGATTTTGTAGCAAAATATAACGCACCTTTCTCATCAAGCTCCACACCCTCTACAATGACCCTTTGTCCGCCTAGTTTATCCAAAGTCCGAAACAAATTATGACGTGTGTTAAGTGCAGCAACAAGTTTTCCTCCGACTCTTTTTCCACTCTTCATGGAGCCGCCACTATATACACAAAAACTGTCAAATGGATACAGCCCATTGCCATTTTCATCATAAACTGCCAAAACCTCATTATCCTTAAATACAAGAGTGACAAAGGCGCTTTCGTACCCCTTTATCTTGTTAATATATTTTTTGCCGTAGAAAGACAGTCCACCGCCATTATTCATTTGAAATTTTTCAATAACAATTTCCTTACCAGGAAACTGTTTCAAGAGGTGTTTTAAAGCAGGTTTTCCTTTACCGGCTCCGATAAATTTACCGCCTACTCTTTTGCCGTCTAATATTGCTGCGTCAACATAGGCCAAATTACGACCATAAGCCTTGGCATCGATAATGCTTCTAAGAAAAGAAGACAGCTCTCCTTCTTTATTGTCAGAGTATAGGGTGTCTCTAAACAGCTGCTGTTGTATATTACGCGCCTTTTTGTGCCCAACTAATGCGCACAGAGGTTCATGTAATATATATTCAAGGAAAGTGTGGCCATGGAGCTGGTCCAGGGCCTCAGCTGCATATCCAAGAGTGGGGCTCTTGAAAAGACTCTGCAGATATTTCTTAAATGGCGGGGCCTGGGAGTTAAAACCAAGAAGCCAGTGATCCCTCTTTTTCCCAACACTTTTTGCGCCAAGAACGATCGCGTTGAACCTGACTTTGTTATAGCGCACGAGATTGTCTATTGCCTGATAGACATAAGTTTTTATTTTATCGTCAAGGTCCGACTCATCGGTTATCTTTTTGAGCTTTCGAGCTTCTTTTTTGAATTTATTTTCGTATAGGCGGTTTTGTTTTTTTATCCCTCCGGATTTATCGCTTATCTGCTCTTTTAGATTCTCCGCCAGGACTTGCATGCCCCCCTTGGCTATAAGGCCATCCGATGTTTCAGATATGTCTTTGGGGGTGCTTATATAATGGTTAGGTTCGATTCTTGTTTTTTCTTGGGAAAATTGGATGTCTTCGATACTGTTGGAAGTTGACCTGATTGAACAGAATTTACCTGGTTTTGATGATATCCTTAAGTTGATTACAGTGCTGCCATCTTTTGGGTTCCTGTAAGACTCAGGCTGGATCTCAGCAGCTTCAAGAAGCCTTTTTTTATCAGGCGTAGTACTTTTCCATCTGTTAAGAACGGCATTGATCTCGTAGTACGGACGGTCGTTGTTTTCTAAAACCAGTGCCAGGATCATAGCAGCTTCTACCATAGCCTGGGGTTCATCCTTGGGGTCCAAAAACGGCTTGAACATAGATTCGACCTGCAGATTATCCCTCACTATAGAAACCTTGCTGATCCCAGCCTGGCCCATGGCCAGCTCTGCAGGGGTAGTATTATATAGAAACACTACAGCTATAGTGATAGCCGTAGCCTTCTTTAGGCATATTTTAATGGTATTATGCGATTTTGACATAACTCCTGCAAAATTATATTATTAACTACGCTATTATAGCAATAAATAGCTAGTTAGGTCAATGGAAAGATATAGATTTTTCATTCTTAACGGGTGTAACATATTTGACTACGGGGATTTACGTAAGGAAAACAAGATTTGCACGCCCTCTCCTCGCATGCTAGTTATTGCTGAATGGCCTTTAGGCCTTCAGCAATATCAGCCAGCTAAGGAACGCGCGCTATTCACCGGTAAACCAAAAAAAGAGCTTAAGACGTAGGCTTAAGCTCATGTAAGGGGTAAATTATATAAAATACGCCTAAAAGAAAAAAAAGGGCGGGTTTAAAACCCGCCCCTATGAATTGACATATAATAGATCGCTTTATTCAGTAACTGTAGCCGATGATAGCATTATCATTGTCCAGCCCCCGAAAACAAGGTTTATCCCGACTAAAAGGCCAATTACCCAGACCACGTCACCAGGAAACCCCGAGTAAATGATAGCAGATATTATAAGAGCGGCTATACCGCTTACGAGCATCCAGCCCCAGTTCTGGGTCGGCCGGATCTGAACGGCAATAGCGATCTTTATTATACCTTCAAATGTAAAGAGAACTGCCAAAAGGAGTGTCAGAGTAATAACACCTTTCATCGGATAAAAAAGGAACATTCCACCGATTGCCAGATATGTTACCCCAACCAAAAGCCTTAGCAGGCACTTACCTGTATCTAGTGCACGAAATGAGTGGACGATCATAGCAAGGCCACCGACCAGAAGGATCCATCCAAAGAGTATTTCTATAGCAAGAGAAGCAACTATTGGAACCATAATAGCTGCGGTGCCCAGAAGAATAAGAATTATACCTGCAGCCATAAACCATTTCCTATTTACACTCATAATATCTGTCATATCCAGCCTCCTTGTTTACAAAAGCATACCCTCTCTTAACAAAATATGCAAGCTTACGCCCCTAATACGAGGTATTTCTGAATGGCCTTGCTCTTAAGGCGAAGGAAATTCCTGAGCCAAGGGCATGAGGAAAAACAGCCAAAGAAAACGTGGCGAGCATATGCCGCTTACCCCTTAATTGTGCAAAAGAACCAGTATTAATTATTTTATAGCCCTCTTGAAAATTCGGATCTTATATTTATTTTCCCGTTTATAGCAAGATCCAGACTGTTTAATAACTTGTTTTTATCCTTCGGGAACCTGCCTTCAAGTGACAGGTAATTAGATGCGTGGTTGGACCGAAATATTGTTTTCTCCAGTTCAAGACCCTTGATAATACTGTGAGCCCCTACTAATAATTCATGGGGATCCAGTTCTTCAAACCGTTTTTCTTTGCACTCTTCATACAAGGGTGTGCCGGGAATAAGCATTACAGAGAGAAATGACAGATATCTGGGCTGCATTTTGTTGAGGGCTTTTATTGTGTCCTGTACATGTTTTTCGGAGTGTTCCTTGCCCCCTAAGCCCAGGAGTATTATAACCGAAGATTTTATCCCTGCTGAGTCGGCTTTTCTTACAGCCTCTATCATTTCATCGGCGGATGAACGCTTTCTGCAGAGATCTAATACATCCTGGTTGCCGCTTTCAAGGCCCATGTATATAAGACTCATCTTATTTTCATATAATTTTGCCAGCTCATCACTGCTTCTTTGGGTGATATTATAACCATTGGCGTAGCTTGAGATACGTGAAAGTTTGGGGAAAGCCGCCTGAAGTTTCTTTAAAACCGGAAGGAGTTTTGCATTATTTACTGCCAGAGCATCTCCATCCATAAGAAAAGCCCGTCTAGTATCAGGGGATAATGCCGCAGCTTCTTCTATGTCAGCCGCAATCTCGTCATAATCTTTTACGGTAAAAGGCTTCCCCATGTAAGCCCCGCAAAATGTGCAGGAATTCGCGGAACATCCGGTTGTTACCTGTAGGAGGAAA
>JABMSC010000015.1 GCA_013204685.1 Candidatus Omnitrophota bacterium
CATATCACTGGAAAAAAACCCGAGCAGATTATCGAAAAGATGGGCTATTTTTTCTTTTATCATTTTTATTATTATTGGTTGGGTTTAATTAAGAAACAAAAAGATTGTTCAACTAACTGTAAAGAATAATATCAAATAAAGATATATATGTCAAACAGTTTTTCTCTGGGCCCCCGGCCAGAACAAAGATGAGTTTCTATTTTTTGGTACATACTCTTTAATATAAGGTGTGGAGTTGATTGGAGTAATAAGAATATGTTTTCCCGTTAAACGCAAGAACAGCTACTCGCTGCTTAGCTCTTTTAAGTCCTCCATGAACCCCGGGTAAGAAGTCTCGACACAGTCTACATTCTGAACTGAACACTCTTCGGGGGTCAATAAACCCGCTATAGCCATGCTCATTGCAATGCGATGGTCGCCAAAACTATCCAGCTCTGCCGCCTTAAATTTATTTGCATTGCCGTTTACGATAAGTTCATCATCTTTCTCTTCAATGCTAATGCCCATCCTGGAAAGATTCTCAGTAAGTGTCTTCACCCTGTTGGTCTCTTTAACTTTGAGCTCCTTTATTCCCTTTATTATAGTGGTTCCCTCTGCCATGCTGGAAGCAATAACAAGGATCGGGATCTCGTCGATCATAAGAGGCACTTCATTTTCCTCGACTACAGTCCCTTTTAGTTGCGAATGCGCTATATGCAGGTCCCCTATCGGTTCCGGTTCTTCTCTATAATTTAAAATATCAATGCTTGCCCCCATCCTCCCCAGAACATTCACAAGCCCTGTACGGGTGGGGTTTAATCCAACATCACTTATAGTAATATCAGAACCTTTAAGAACAAGTGCTCCTACTATAAAAAAGGCGGCGCTTGATATGTCTCCGGGGACATCTATGTCTCTGGCTTTGAGTTCCCGCCCCCCCGTAATCTCGGTAAGGAGACCCGTCCGTTTAATATCAGCTGAGAAATATTCCAGCATTCGTTCAGTATGATCTCTCGACTGGAAGGGTTCAGTGACGGATGTTTTTCCCTCAGCATATAATCCAGCCGCAAGTATACATGATTTAACCTGGGCACTGGCCACGGGAGTAGTGTAACTTATTGCCTTAAGGGGGTCATTCCTTCCTTCTATATTTAAAGGAGCACGGTCTTCTTCACCCAGTGATTTTACCGACGCCCCCATCTCTCGAAGCGGTTTTATTATCCTGTTCATGGGCCTTTCGGAAAGGGATTCGTCACCGGTAAGAACAGTCGAGAACCCTTGCCCGGCAAGAATGCCGGACAAAATACGCATCGTTGTTCCCGAATTGCCGAGATAAAGATCATCTGAAGGTGCGGTAAGTCCCCTTAATCCCCTTCCCTCAATGTAGACAGTATCGGCATCAAGACGGGCCCTCACCCCGAGCTTACTAAACGCCTCGAGCGTCCTCATGCAGTCCTCACCAAAAAGAAAATTGCGCACCACGCAGTTTCCGCTGGCTATCGACCCGAACATTACAGCCCTGTGTGAAATGCTTTTATCCGCAGGAACCGTAATCGTGCCCTTCAATCCATTCTTTGCCCCAGGTATGGTCCAGTCCATTTTCCTCCACGTTTAATAATTTATAGTTTATCATAACTGAACGCTAACGGCTAGTTTCTAAAAACTCCTTCATGTCCTCCGGCATGGGTGAGGTGAACTCCATATACTCTCCTGTATCCGGATGCGTAAACCCCAGGAGTTCCGCATGAAGCGCCTGACGAGGCATCCTGCGATCCCCGCCGTATTTAACATCACCTATGACGGGATAACCTATGTGCTGCATGTGCACCCGGATCTGATGAGTTCTTCCCGTAAAAAGCTCGAGACGCAATAAGGTGAATCTCTCAAATCTTTCAAGAACGTGATAAACCGTACGGGCCGGTTTACCGCTATCATGGTCAACTGACATCTTTTTTCTGTCAGTGGAATGTCGTGCGACGGGCACCTCGATCACGCCATTATCTATCTCGACGCGTCCCTTTACCAAAACCAGATAGCACTTTTTAACGGCTCTTTTCTGGAACTGCCTGGACAGAGAACGTAAAGCACGTTCATTTTTAGCTGCCACGATCACGCCTGATGTCCCCTTATCAAGGCGGTGAACTATCCCGGGTCTGGCCCTGTCTCCCGCATCCGGTAACTTGCCGCAGTGGTACAATAGCGCGCTGGCCATGGTCCCTTTCTTGTTCCCCGCACCGGGATGAACAACCATACCCGCGGGCTTATCTATCACTATAACCCATTCGTCCTCATAAAGAATAGTCAGCTTGATGTCTTCCGGCTCAATATCCATATCCTCCGGGGACGGCACAAGCTCCAGAAAAACCTCATCTCCTTCATGCGTTATATAGCTGGGTTTAACAGATTTTTCGTTAACGCTGACAAACCCGTTATCCATAAGGTATTTGACATAAGTCCGGGAGTATTCCTCACCAAGCCTGAGGGCTATACACTTGTCTACACGGATCCCGGCTTCTTCTTGAGTGACGGTAAAGGTAAGTTCGTCCATAATAAATAAATCGGGATATCGGGTTATCGGGACATCGGGTTATCGGGATATCGGAATGTTAATCCTAATGCCGCAATATTCTGGTCTCCGATCCTCCTGATTACCAGATGTCTCGATACCCTGATACCCTGATACCCTAATTATTGCCCCCTCCTTCTCAATGCCAGGTAGAGCCCTATACCCGCCAATATTGTTGCAACACTTATTGCCTGAGAGAGTTTCAACCATGAGAAAAACAAAGGATTATCGGCTCTCGTAAAAGCTATGAAAAATCTGAAAACCCCATACAGGATCAAATACATCGAAAGCACAAATCCGTCGAAACGTCTCCTCGCCCGTAAAGCTATTAAGACCAGAAATATGCCGAGAAGAGAAAGACTGGAATAAATTTGCGCGGGTATCCTGACAACTGTCTCTCCCGGGAATGTGACCCCTATCCCGCTTGTAATAACTCTGCCGTAACAACATCCATTTAAAAAGCACCCTATGCGCCCGACTGCCTGTCCCAGCGCAATATACGGCGCAAAAAGATCCGCTACCTTCCAGAAAGACAGGCCTTTGATCCTTGCTACCAGCAAAACAGATAATATCCCGAATACCAGCCCGCCCTGAAAAGCAAGTCCGCCTTCATGAAACATTAATGCCCTTAAGGGGCTGTGAGCAAAATCCTGCCAGTTGATAACAACAAAAAGAAGTCGCGCTCCCGTAAGTCCGCCCACTAAAGCCGCTATTACACAATCGAAGATCGCATCCGAAGGCAATCCTATCTTTTTCGCTTCCTTAAGTATGAGAATGGCAGCAACAAGGAAACCCAGCGCCACGCACAAACCATAAGAATATAATTCAACTGGGCCTATTTGGAATAAAATTCGATGCATTAATGCTCCTGTAGTCTGTCTGGGGTATAAAAATTCGAAATACTAAATCCGAAATTCGAAACAAATTCCAAATTCGAAATTCCGATGCTCTAAAAAAAGTTTGGAATTTGTGATTTGAGATTTCTAATTTGTTTCGTGGCCCGTTACAAATTTTTCCAAAATTTATAACGGGTCGTATTTAGTGCTTCTTATTTCGTATTTGCTTTAACTCTGAGCTACGAGTTCTTCCTGCTGCGCCTTCTTATATCCATCAAAACCGATACCCCCAACACAATCGCTCCAATTGTAATGAAACTATCAGCAATATTAAATACAGGCCAGACCCTTAGATCTATAAAATCGATCACGTGCCCAAAACGTACGCGATCAGTGAGGTTCCCCAAAGTTACCCCCAGGATAAAAGAAAGTGCTAATTTTTCCGGGATATTCAATGCATGTGACTTTTTCACCAGAAAAAATACAAATA
>JABMSC010000016.1 GCA_013204685.1 Candidatus Omnitrophota bacterium
CTTCCCCCACGGTGAGACTCACACCGTCAAGCGCTACCGATCCTTTGGGGACAATGTGCTTCTCGTCACCAGGAAGCATCTCCACATCAAGAAAACACTCTTTTGCGTTTTTCTGGATGTTCTTTATCTTCCGTTCCCCGTCAATATGACCCGAGACCATATGCCCGCTTAGCGCCTCGCCCATTCTTAGCGCGTTTTCCATGTTCACGCTATCCCCTGAAGTTAGTCTTTTCAAGTTTGTTTTTTGCCAGGTATTCTCAACCACATCAAAACTTAACGCACCCTTAGACGCATCTACAATACTTAGGCACGCGCCGTTAATAGCGACACTATCTCCCAGTTTCAAGCCCTCGCCCGTATTCTTACAGGCAATTTGCAAAGCATGAGAAGATCCTTTTCGGACAACATTCTTAAGCTTACCTATTTCTGTGATTATTCCTGTAAACATAATATCGTGATTCGGTTTTCGTGATTCGGTTATCGAGCCCCACACCCGATCCACGATCCCCGATACCCGTCCCCCTTGCCACTTACACCTTATCCCCTACTTCTCTATAACTCCCCTGACAAATATATCATCCCCTGACTTTTTCACGCGCATATCTCTCAGCTCCAACGCCTTGGCGATATTGCTTACACCTTTTCCTTTTATCGACGAATACTCTCCTCCCAAAATCTTCGGAGATATAAAGAACATAACTTCATCAACCAGTCCCTCGTCTATTAAACTCCCTGCCAAAGTTCCCCCACCCTCCACAAAAATATTAACGATGCCTTTTTTGGCCAGTTTTTTAAGAAAGCTTTTGAGGGACACCTTCCCGCTTCTTTTCCCCGAAACCACAACATCAACATTGTTTGCCTTCTTTAAGCTTTTTATTTTTGACTTTCGAGCAGAGGCGGTTGTCCCTATAATAACTTTAGATTTTTTTGCTGTTTTTAAAATGTTGGAGGCGGCAGGTATTCTTAGTTTGCTGTCGACCACTACCCGGTGAGTGTCATAGCCAATTCTTTTTTCATCCAAAAGAAAGGGGTCGTCTGCCAGCACCGTATTCACGCCCACCATGACAGCATCAAACCCTGAACGGATCTTTTTAACATACTTGCGCGAGGTGCTTGAGGATATCCACTTGCTTGACCCGTCGCGGGCGGCGACCTTACCGTCAAGGGACTGGGCTAATTTTACCGTTACGTAAGGGAGTCCCATCTTTATAAATTTTATGTATTTTTTGTTAAGACGGGCGGCTTCACCGGAAGAGGTGCCCACTTCTACCTGAATGCCGGCTTTTTTAAGTTTTCTTGATCCCCGTCCGCTGTTTAAGGGGTTAGGATCTTTCATCGCAATAATAACTTTTTTTATTCCGCTTTTAATAATTGCATCTGTGCAAGGAGGGGTTTTTCCGTGGTGGTCACACGGCTCAAGCGTAACATACATGGTTGCCCCTCTCAGGGGACATGAAGCGCTTCTGATCGCTTCGACTTCTGCATGAGGCCCGCCGGATCTCTGGTGGTATCCCTTGCCGATAATTTTACCGCTTTTGACTATAACTGCCCCGACCATGGGGTTGGGATAAGTCCTCTCTTCAGCTCTGGCTGCCAGGATCAGCGCCATCTCCATATATTTCGTATCAGGCCTTAACATCTTCTCGCTTTATCCGTTTTGATTCCTCACGCAAAGATTCGACCACTCCATAATCAACCCTGATCTCGCCTATTACAATGTCTTCCGATTCCAAGCCATGATAATCCGATCCTCCTGTTACCAAGAGGTTATATTTTTGCGCGAGATCTTCATATTTCCGGGTCATCGCCGGATGGTGTTTTGCATACAAAACCTCGATCCCTTTAAGTCCCGCTTCAACATAGCTCGAAATATAATTGTCGCTGCCTTTAGTCCCGGGGTGCGCCAGCACGGGAACGCCTCCGGCACCTCTGATCAAGTCCATGGCATCGGTGTAATCCAAACGTTTGTGTTTTACGCAGCAGGGTTTGCCATCCCCAATATACTTGTCAAAAGCTTCTCTGACATCACGGACCACCTTTTCTTCAACCAGGACACGTGCAAGATGAAGGCGTCCGACAGTCCCTGAGGCAGCGAATGAAAAAACTTTGCCCTCATCTATCTCTATTCCCTTCGCGGCCAGGAGGCTTATCATCTTTTCCATCCTGCCTAATCTGTTCTCCCTGATCTTTTTTAATACTTCCAGAAGCCGGGCATTATTCGGGTCCACAAAGTATCCAAGTATATGTATTTCGGTTGTTTCATTCGCTGCTGATATCTCGACTCCGGGAACTACCTCGAGAGACGTCCCACAAGCTGCTTTTATGGCGGGGGCAATGCCGTCCACACAGTCATGATCCGTTATCGCAATGGCCCTGAGCCCCTGCTCAAGCGCTTCTTTAACTATGGTCTCTGGGGGGAGAGCTCCGTCGGAGAACGTAGTATGAACGTGCAAGTCTACACATGCCGTGTTGTTTGTCTCAGGCATAAAAATCCTTATCCTTTCTCTTCCTCGGTTCTCTTGATCTTGTCAAGGATCCCGTTTACAAATTTTCCGGAATCCTTGTCTCCGTATTTTTTTGCGATATCTATTGCCTCGTTTATTGCGACTTTAGGAGGAACTTCCGCATCAAAGAGAAGTTCAAAAGAAGCTATCCTTAAGACATTCCTGTCTATCGTTGCCATTCTCTCCATAGTCCAGTTATCAGCATACTTTGAAATAACATCATCCAGTTCTTCCAGATGTTTTGCCACGCCCGAGACAAGATAATCTGAAAATTCCCTGACTGCCGCGTCTTCCTCGTCACTATTCTTCCAGAAGGCCTCGGAACATGTCATGATCGATTCTTTCGAAACGTCACTGGCATAAAGGATCTTCAAAGTTAATTCACGCGATAAGGTCCGTTTTCTCATTTAAACCCCTTTGCTCAATACTTTTTACTTTTTACTTTTCTACTATATTTCGCTATACAGGTTACTCATCTCAATAGCAGCCACCGCAGCGTCTCTTCCCTTGTTGCCGTTTTTTGTCCCGGCCCTGTCAATCGCCTGCTCAAGATTATCGGTAGTAATTACACCGAATATGCAAGGGACGTCACTGGCCAGACCGACTTGTGCAACACCCTTAGCTGCTTCAGACGCGATAAGATCAAAGTGAGGTGTCTCACCCCTTATGATCGCGCCCAGGCAGATCACTGCGTCATACTTGCCGGACCCGGCCATTTTTTTCGCAAGCATGGGTATCTCAAAAGATCCGGGAACCCATATCACGGAAATATCGTTTTCCGACGCACCGTGCTTTATGAGAGTGTCCACGGCCCCTTCCATGAGTTTGGTAGAGACGAATTCATTGAAACGTGATACGACTATACCAAACTTCTTGTCTTTTGCGATCAAACTTGCTTTCGTCAGATTTAAGTTTGCCATTCTATCCTCCTTTTACTATACTTTCTTTAACTTATGACCTAACCGTTTCTTTTTTGTCTTCAAATACTCCTTATTCCCCTCACCGGGTTTGACCTCGAGAGCTTCTCTGGATGTGACCTGCAGGCCATAACCCTTCAGCCCCACTATCTTACGGGGATTGTTGGTGAGTATCCTTATCTTTTTCAGGCCCAGATCCGCCAATATCTGAGCGCCTATCCCGTAGTCCCTGAGGTCGGCTTTAAATCCCAGTTTTTCATTGGCTTCCACTGTATCAAACCCTTCATCCTGCAGCTGGTAAGCTTTAAGCTTATTAAAGATACCTATGCCCCGGCCTTCCTGTGAAAGGTATAAAAGGACCCCCTTTCCTCTATCTGAAATTATTTTCATGGCCTTTTCCAGCTGGTCCCCGCAGTCACACCTTAGAGAATGAAAAACGTCTCCTGTAAGGCATTGTGAGTGGACTCTTACCAGTACTTCGCCCTCAGTGATATCGCCCTTTGAGAGAGCAAGATGCTGATAGTCATCTATCATGGACTTGTATGCAAATAAGTTGAATTCTCCGAATGGAGTGGGAAGCTTGGTCTCGGCCATTTTTTCTATGAGGTTTTCTTTCTGACTTCTGTACTTTATAAGATCTTCGATCGTGCATATCTTGAACTTGTGCTCTTTCGCGAAACCCACCAGGTCCGGCATTCTTGCCATCGTGCCGTCCTCGTTCATGATCTCACATATCACTCCCACAGGGCTTGCCCCGGCCAGTTTCATCAGATCCACACTCGCTTCGGTATGACCGGCCCTCACTAAGACTCCCCCTTTTTTGGAAAGAAGCGGAAAAAGATGGCCCGGTCTTACAAAATCCTTAACGGCAGTTTTGGGATTTGCCAGAAGCTTGATCGTGTGAGCCCTGTCCGCGGCAGAAATACCCGTAGTTATACCGCGCGCGGCATCCACTGAAACCGCCCAGGCGGTTTTATAGGGATCCTGCAGATCACGTGACATGAGATGAAGTCCCAGGCGCTCTGCGATATCGTCTTCCATGGGCACGCAGATAAGCCCTCTGCCGTACTTCGCCATGAAGTTGATCTTCTGGGGCGTGATATGTTCTGCGGATACAATTAAGTCGCCTTCGTTCTCACGCGAAGGATCGTCAACAACAACGACCATCTTGCCCTTTTTTATGTCTTTGATCACTTCGTTAATTGTGTTAAGCTTCACGTAACTCCTTGCTCCCGAACACTCATAAAAAAACCCCAAAGTATACACTTTGGGGTTTTTGTTCACACTTTATCTGCAACTTTTCCCATCCCGTCTTTACGGTCGGTATTCGATTCTCACGAATTCAGATCTCTTGTAGAGACCTCGCGGACTTATTTTTTTTTAGAAACATCACCGCCGGCAAAGGAATTTCACCTTTCCCCAAAGTCTGTATTGATTCTATCACAGGTGCGCGTTATGTCAATTGAAAATAGAAACTATTTATCCCGTTAGAAATTCAAAAATTTCTAACGGGATAAATTCGCACTTATCACTTATGAACGCTTTCGCGATCATAAGTGATGTGCTCATTTACATCATGCCCGGCATTCCGCCGCCCATGCCGCCCGGCATTCCGCCCGGCATTCCCATGGC
>JABMSC010000176.1 GCA_013204685.1 Candidatus Omnitrophota bacterium
ACCGATCCCAGTACAAACTTCATTTTTTTGTTACGAAATGCGCGGTCCTGTATCAGCTTGATAGCCCTTAATCTGTCCCGGCGATGTATCAGTGTTACTGATCTGCCGAATTTTGTTAAAAAGAGGGCCTCCTCAACCGCCGTGTCTCCCCCGCCGATCACAACTATATCTTTTTCCTTAAAAAAGGCCGCGTCACAAGTCGCGCAATATGAAACGCCTTTGCCGGTAAAGTCATCTTCTCCGGGGATCTGTAATTTTTTCGGGCTGGCGCCGGCAGCAATAATAACTGAAAGAGCTTCGCGCGCGCCGTTTTCATCCTCGACCTGCCAAAGCGGCCTATCCCCTTCGTTTTTTAATGAAATTCCGGTGACGGTGCCGGAAGCCGCCTCCATACCGAATGATATCGCCTGGGCCTTAAACTTGCTTATGATGTCAAATCCGGAAGCTTTTTCTATGCCGGGATAATTTTCCACCAGATCCGTCATCGTGGCCTGCCCCATGACAGAAAAACTTTCGATCAAGAGGGTTTTCATCTGTGCCCTTGAGGCATAAAGACCCGCGGTTAACCCCGCCGGTCCACCTCCGATAATAATTATGTCATAAATGTTTTTTTTCATTCAATTCTTCTTTCCGGTTTATAGGTGAATAATGTGTCCCGCTTTTACCGGTATAAAATTATCATGATACTGTCCGCTGAATATCCGCCTTGCCTTGGTGCCTGAACAGTGCGTGGGCCCTGCTTTCTCAACACCAAGCTTCTTAAAACCCGTGATTATATCGCCTATCGACTCCCTGTCCATCCCGTCAAGATGAAAACCACCAAAAACCATATACAGGTGCTTCGCACCCGCTGTTTTTTTAATATGCGTTAAAATATTCAGAATGCCCGGATGAGCGCATCCCGTTATGATAGAAACCCCCTTATCTCCCTTAACGTAGAGCGCCTGTTCGGGCATGTACTCTTCCTTGTAGAGGCTTTCCATTTCGCCCGTTGTAAATATCCCTTTTGATATCTCCATGGGTTTATCCACAAACACCAGCTCTCCGCCAAGCTCTTCTACGCATTGCTTGAAAGTATCGCTAAAAGACGGGCAGGCATACACCTTAAGCCCTTTCTTTCTTCTCAAAACTTCCCACAATCCGCCCGTATGATCATAGTGATCGTGAGAAATTACCACACCTTCTATGTCGTTGAGATCGACCATCAATCGATCCATATTCTCCACAAGATCATTGGGTCCCTCGGCTGTATCAAAAAGAATTTTCCCGTCTATGAGGCAAGAAAATCCCTTGCCCGATAAGAGCCCTCTTCTTGCTTCTGCATCATATAAAACTTTTACATACATAATCTGCCTCCGGAAACAACAAGTAAATTTAAAAAAGTGAAAAATGAAATATTGGCTGTGGTCTAATGTCTAGCGCTCACCGAAAATTTTTGTCCCGACCCGTATAACGTTAGCCCCCTCTTCTATGGCGACGTGATAAGAATTCGTCATACCCATCGACAGTGTATCCATCTCAACATTACAGAGGCCCAGCGCCTTTATCCTGCCGAACGTCTTTCTGGTCTCAACAAAATAAGGCCGTGCATCTTCGGGGTTCCCGGAAAAAGGGCCCATTGTCATGAGCCCCTTGATCTTGATGTTGGGAAGTACGGCTACAGCTTCGACCAACTTGCGCACATCTTCCGGGAATACGCCGTGTTTCTGCGGTTCCCTGCCGCTATTTACTTCGATCAATACCGGCATTATTTTGTTTATTGCGCGGCTTCTCTTGTCTATCTCTTCCGCAATACTCGCGGAATCGACTGTTTCTATCAGGTCAAAGACCTCAACAGCTTTTTTTACTTTATTCTTCTGAAGATGGCCGATGAAATGCCACTTCACATCCCGCCCTATTATGCCGAAGGCCCTGGCAGCTTCTTGCACATAATTCTCCCCGATCGTGCCCACACCGGCTGCTATGGCTTCCTGTATCTCTTCCGGGGTCCTCGTCTTTGCAGCCGCAACAAGTTCGACACTTTCGGGTATTTCTTCGAGTATTTTAGCAACGTTATGACGTATATTTTCAAAAGCCATTTTGCCCCAAAGCGGTTAACTGATCACTGTAATTATATATCTTTATGGATATTAAGACAAGATTAACTTATGGCCTAAATATAGCAGATTACCTTGAGCGTGCATATCACAAGTTATATGCGGGATCCTGAATCGTTCCCCTGCGCGGGGTTGGTTCAGGGGTTAGGTATTTTACATACTATTCAGGATGATCGTACGGGGGTCCGCAAGGGGGTGAGAAGACAATTACATCTCCTGCACTGCCCTGTAAAGAGCCGCTACCTGCTGCTTATAGTATTTATTGAATACTCCCTGCATAACTTTCTTGTCGGTACTTCGATGAACCGGTCGAACCTTCTTCACCACCGAAGACCTTTTTGCGCCAGGCTCCCCTATTTTGCAGGATTGGACATATTTTGTTTTTTTCATACAGAACCTCCCCCTTTCTTCTTAAAAACAACCTTGCCGTCATCTTCAACAACAAAAGCAACCTTGTCCCTATTGTTGATATGAAAGTAATTCTGCAGGGCCTTTGGTATGAATATCTGTCCCCTGTCAGAAACTGTTGCTAAAAATTTAAATTCATTCTTTCTTCCCATAAAACGCCTCCAACTATTAAACAAGTATATACCAAGTATTAATACTTGTCAAGAAAAAACAAAAAAAGATCAGAGCTTTCACTCTGATCTCAACTGTAACACAACCCTTGTCCTTACCCAGCTCCGGGAAACACTACTTTCTAACCAGAAGCACCGCCAGAATGGTCACATTTATGAGGGCCACCAGAAAACAAGTCTGAAAAATGCCCAGGATCGGGACAAGGAATGCCGCTGCCAGAAACGATCCGACACACGCGCCGAACAGGTCCAGCCCATAACTTAGTCCCGCGACACGTCCTACCTGGGACCTGTTCTCAAGATATATCTTGTTGGCAAGGGGGAACTGTATCCCCCCTATCACTCCGGATACAACAGGAAGAAATGGAAAGATTATATTTGACCCGCACCAGGAGGAGACCGGAGAACTTGTCCTGGAGAGCCACAAGAAGACCAGCGGCAATATCAAGGGGTATATACAGATACTTACCTGGGTCCAGGTAAACACCTTCATGTCATCCTTTATGCGAGGCATAAGATGCGCAATAAGCCACCCCCCGAGAGCCAGGCCTATCATAAACGACGTTATTATGATCCCCAGTTTATAGAACACATATCCATAGATCACCTGAAAAGAGAGGATCACCGCTATTTGAAAATTTATCTCTGCAAACCCTGTTGTCATTACTGCCAGAAGCACTGCCCTTTTCTTTCTCCGAGCTCCCCACATGAAGAAACATACAATCAGGAAACAAAAAAGAGTTCCAAGTATCCAGATATTTTCCGGATTTACCAAAGTCGATATTTTTCTGAAAACGGAAGAGTCGAAATGTGTCCCCCAGAACACTGTTGCATAATAATATGATGTCGGCTTAAAATCCCTGTTAAGCCCAACATCCACATTTTCAGAGAGCGCGTCTTCGAGATACTCCATGCGCGCTTGAGATAATTTGTCAAAAAGGTAATATTCGCGGACGTAATCGGCCTTAACTCCTCTGGCTTTCATTCTCGCCATAAGCTTATCGACATCGCTTGTCAACGTCCCCCTGGTATCCGTTGCAAGAAAATACGCCGTGTCGCCGGGCACGATCATTACGTCAGGAAAAACCCTACTCAGGCTTAAAAGTATCGACCGCATATAATCCCTGAGCTCCTCCCCGATATAATTTGCCGAAGAAGTGATAGCAAGGGAGATCACGCCTCCGGAATTCATTATTCTTTTTGCTTCGGTAAAAAATTCTACGGTGTAAAATCTGTTAAGCTGCGCCGTATAAGGATCTCCCAGACTTATTATGATGCAATCGTACCTCACCTCTGCGCTTTTAACATAAAAACGCCCGTCTTCATTTATGATCCTGACCCTGGCGTCATCCAGCACGGCCGCATCCGTCGCGGGAAGATATTCCCTTGCCATGCTGATCATGATCGGGTCCAGCTCAACATAATCGACCTCTTTGACCGGATATTTCAACACCTCCCTGAGGAGGCCGCCAACCCCGCCGCCTATTAAAAGAACTCTCTCCGGATCCTTGCATTCCAAAAGCGCGAAATGAACTGATTCTTCCGCAGAAAGGCGATCCGGAACCGTATAAAGATGCAGGCCGTTCTCATAGAAGGATATCTGCGGCGCACGTTCAGTTACCGTAATGTTCCCGTAAGCAGAATTTTTTGATCCCAGAACATCGAACCCTTCCCATAACCGTTCCAGCGAAAACTTGCGAAGCCCTTCTCCTCCCCCAAAGGCAAACCAGACAAGCCCCGCGATCAGGATACCAAAAGTAAGACGCCTGAAAAGACTCCTCACCCTGTTCACAGTGGTGTATTTTTGGAGGACGAGGGACGCAACGATGTTCAGAAAAGAAAGCTCAAGCAATATATCCAGCGAATACATGTATCGAATGAGAAAATAGCTTACGATCAGCCCTCCCAGCAAAGAGCCGGCTGCTTCGGCGATATACACATGAGCCACACTTTGCGCAGGATCTTCTGCAACATCGCGGTACGTACGGCATGCGAGGCTGAACATAAACCCCATGATAACGCATGGCAAGCTGAAAACCGCGAATGTTGACAGGATCATAGGATAGTAGCCTACTATCTCACCTGTCGAGGTGCCAAAGAATGTTTTTGAGAGCCTTATAAATACAAGTGTCGCAGGAAGGGCCAGGGCCAACAGCACCTGGCATACGGCAAACACTTCAACTTTTGTTTTCAGGCGGTCTGAAAAGCGCCCTAAAACAGCACTGCCCAAAGCTCCCCAGATAAGCCAGCTTGCGAGAATTATTCCTATGGATATTTCGTTTCCATAAAAAACCACAAGAAACTCTCTCATAAAAACTATCTGGGAGGCCATTGCGGATGCACCCGCTAATACAATGGAGGCTGTGAGGATCTTTTTGAAGTTCATAACCTGCCTTACTTCCAAATGCCGGCTATTTTGTGACCGCACATTTTGCATGTCCCATTCGAAGAAACCTTATTTTCAAGAACACTATAACCCTGCCGCTTTATTACGATCTTACCGCATCCCGGGCATGTTGTGCTTGCGGTAACAATATCCGGGACATTCCCGACATACACGTAATGCAGCCCCTCTTCCAGAGCGATTTCTCTGGCTCGCTTTAATGTCTCCAAAGGCGTCGGGTAAAGAGATCTTAGTTTATACTGCGGCCAGAACCTTGAAAAGTGAAGCGGCACATCAGGACCCAGATTGGTTTTTATCCATTTGACCATCTGTCGGATCACTTTCATATCGTCGTTAAGTGTCGGGACGATTAAGTTCGTCAGTTCCATCCAGACCCCTTCGTTCTTCATTATAACCATAGCCTCGAGGATATTATCCAGCTCCTGCGCGCATACTTCCCTCAAGTAGTTATTGTCGAAACCTTTAAAATCAACGTTTGCCGCATCTATATATTTACATGCATGTTTTAACGGTTCCGGATTTATCTTTCCCCCTGTAACCCAGATATTATATATGCCCTTTTTTTTCGCAAGTTTTGCCGCATCAAGTGAGTATTCATAAAACGCTATTGGCTCCGTATAAGTGTAGGCGATAGACTTGCAGCCATTACCAACAGCAGTGGCAACTACGCCTTCAGTGCTTAATCTGTGGTTTGTTGTCTCCTCCGGGGGCCTCTGTGAGATCGTCCAGTTCTGGCAAAATTTGCATCTGGAGTTACATCCTGCAGTCGCGATCGAAAAAGACTTGCTGCCCGGCAAAAGATGGAACATCGGTTTCTTTTCAATGGGATCGATGTGAGAAGAACAGATAAGCTCATATACAAGTGAATAGAGCTTTCCGTTTACGGGTTCCCTCACCCGGCAGAACCCCCTCTGGCCGTTGGATAAAGTGCGCCGGTTGATACAAAGACCGCACTGTACGGCTTCATCACCCATCTTCCTGTAAAAAAGAGCTTCATGCATGCCGCGCTTCTCTCCAATAGCGGCAAAAGCTTCATATCTGGACATAAGGTCAAATGCGTATATAGACGCTCCTATCC
>JABMSC010000177.1 GCA_013204685.1 Candidatus Omnitrophota bacterium
AATCCCAATTCCACTGAAACCATCCCCGACGCCATATTGACTATAAGCATCGGTATCAAGAAGGGTGAAAGCCTGGCGGCGGCCACATTCTCATCTTCGGTAAGCATATATTTAGTATGCTCCGCTTCTATCGTGTGGAGCCCTCCTATACCGGAACCTATATACACGCCCGCCTTCTCTTCATCGATCTTTTCCATATCAATACCGCTGTCAGTAACGGCCATTTTTGCAGCAGCAATGGCGTACTGGACAAAAATATCCAATCGGCGAATCTGCTTTGTGGTCATATACGGAGTCCCGTCAAAGTCTTTAATTTCAGCGGCGATCTGTGAATTGAATGGAGATTCGAAAGAGGTAAGACGAGCAACGCCCGTCCTTCCTTCGACCATGGCTTTCCAGGTGCTTTCAACATTGTCCCCTACGGGAGTGATAGCGCCTACTCCCGTAAGAACTACTCTTCTTCTTCTAGGCATATTTTAATGGGAATCGTTGTGTTTTTGAATTAATTACTGCTTCGCAGCTTTACCTTCAATATATGATACAGCGTCACCAACCGTGCTAAGCTTTTCTGCTTCTTCATCCGGTATCTCAGCTCCGAACTCTTCTTCAAGAGCCATAACAAGCTCTACAGTATCCAAAGAATCAGCACCAAGATCATCGATGAATTTTGCATCATCTTTAACTTCCTCGATCTTTACACCAAGCTGTTCTGCTACAATTGATTTTACCTTATCAGCTGTCTCTGACATGTGTTCCTCCTTTTTAAGGTTTCAAACCTACTTATTACCGTCGTTTACATTACCATGCCGCCGTCAACCTGGATAACCTGTCCGGTTATATACGCGGCATCGTCACTTGCAAGGAAAAGAGCGAGTTCTGCTACATCCTGAGTCTGACCCATTCTTCCGAGCGGTATAAAAGCAAGCAGCTTTTCCCTGGCTTCGGCAGAAATCTTATCGGTCATATCAGTCTGGATAAAACCGGGGGCTATAGCATTAACGTTTATATTCCGTGACCCAAGCTCTTTGGCTATGGTCTTTGTCAAAGCGATCAGCCCGCCTTTACTGGCGGCGTAATTGGCCTGTCCCGCGTTCCCCATAATACCTATTATAGAAGCCATATTTAATATCTTACCGCTTCTCTTTTTCATCATGGGGCGGGTCACCGCCTTTATGCAGTTGAAGGCACCTTTAAGGTTGACCCCCAGAACGGCATCCCATTCCGCCTCACTCATTCTGAGCGCCAGATTATCTCTGGTGATGCCGGCATTGTTCACAAGTATATCCAAAGTGTCAAAATTGTCAAGGATTTTCTTAACAAAAGCTTCGACTTCTTCCGGGGATGTGACATCCACTTTCTCAACAAGGACCTTCCTCCCGGTCTCGGCCTCTATTTCAGCCTTGGTAGAAGCCAGCGCTTCTTCATTTACGTCACATAAAGCCAGGTCGGAACCCGCCCTGGCAAAGATCATAGCTATCTCTTTGCCAATACCCCGGGCTGCTCCTGTTATCATAGTAACTTTATTCCCCAGCTTCACTGTCACCTCCGTTTAACGAGTAATTCTAACAATAATATAAGAATTGTCAAGGAAATTCGGGAAGTAAAAACGGGGATATCGGGGGCAGGCGACCGCGAGTCGGGACGCCTCGTCAGGAGGCATCTATCGCCTTCGAAAACCGGCCTCCTGTGAGGGCGTCGATATAGGCGGTGAGTTCCTCAACTCTAAGCTGTTTCTCCGGAATAGCTTTGCTTCCCGGGCGTTCTTTTCCGCTGATCTCGGCCAGAAGGCGTTTTCGCTCAAAATAAAGACGTGTGACTTCCTCCAAGATATTGTCCCTCAGCTGGACCATAAGCTTGCTTCTGACGTCTATAATGGTCTGGGATTTGTTCCAGACAATCTCCGAAAGGTCCCAGGTTAAGTCCACGTTCCAGTCCCTGCTTGTTTCACGGGGGCCGTCAATAACATAATATTTTGACGCGCTTTTGTATATCTCTATATTGGCATCGTCAGACTGTGAAAACCCCATAGATAATCTTGGCAGAACAGCCTTCCATCTGGCCCCGGCGCGCCACCTTCTTATCTTTTCAGGGCTTACCTCCGCATATTCTACAGCCATTTCCTGGACCTGACGGACGGAGGGCTCCAGCGCCTCTTCCGGCAAATGCCACCTCTTCCCGAAAACCTCCCCCCGGGCCATTACATCGGTCACATCGACCCTGTACAGATGTTTTCCCCCCGCTATCCAGAGATAATCCTTATCATCCGCCTTATAGCTCCTCATAGATGATATGCTTCCGGGATACTTGAGACGAAAAATAGACTTCCAGCTCCCCGGATCCTTCGAATAATAGAAAACTTCTCCGGTTGTAGCAGTGAACAGCCCGCTTTTCCCATAGCTTATGCACTTAACATCGCCTGAAGGCAGGCCCGTAGTGCCGATCTTCTCGCGGGAAGAGCCCTCTTCACCTATTATGTATATACCATTGAATGTAGCTACCGCTATCTCACCCTGATCAGAAGAATCTATTTTGCCAAAATGGGAATAGTCCTTACCATCTTCAATTTCATTTTCAATTTCGGGATCTTCCGCAGGCGCCCCTTCATCTGCTTCTCTTGAGAGCCGGATCTTCCTCCAGGAACCATCCGCTAACGAGAGCTCATATATATCACCGCCCGAGAAAACAAAAACATCCTCTCCGGCGCAAACTACATCTTCTATGGGATCCTGCAATAGCGGCATTGAAAGCCTTCCCCAGGATGAGCCGGATATTTTATACAATTCTCTCTCTTTCCACCCCAAAAGCACTTCTTTCGCGCCCCTCTTAGCAACAGTGATCCCCTTCATCCCCCTGCTTCCAGGCAGCCACTGCCATTGATTTGTCCCGTTTTTTTCGCAAACCCCATTATCCGAAACAAAAAACAGATTGTTTTTAGAAAGGGCTATCCCCCTGACATTACGGGGACTGCCGGGAAGTTCGATGCGCCGCCATGAAACTCCGGAATCGCTTGTTTCGTAAAGCCCGTCTTCGGCTCCGACGAAAATTGTATCTGTATAGTTCTGCGGAGCTATATATAGAATGTTTCCCAGAAACTGGCTGCCGGCGGCCAAGTCAGTTTCCTCGGCAAAAAGATCTGCCGGGCGTGTCAGTAGAAATAAAAGTAAAAGCAGCAGTAAATAAGATCGCTTTTTCATGGTAAAGCTCCTTTATGTTAATTAGTTCACAGACTACAGAGGCATTTCCCTTACATCGCGCATCACCCGAATCCTCTTGACAACCGCCGAATTTTTGATAAAATAATAGTATCAATACAAATGCGGATCCATTTCTTGGGTTCGTTACAAGGCGGATGAAACTCCTACCCTCATCCGCCTTTTTATTATATTTCTAATTTGATGATTTGTCAACTTATTTTTTATTATTCGTCATATCAGTATCTACTTGCCCTCCCCCGCCGGGGAATGTATACTAACCTTATGACGGATAGGTTTCCTGAAGATTTTTTATGGGGTGCGGCCACTTCCAGCCATCAGGTAGAAGGCAATAATTTCTATAATGACTGGTGGAAGTGGGAACGATCCGGCGGAACTGAAGCCTCAAATCTCGCCTGTGACCACTACAACAGATTCAAAGAAGACTTCTCTCTGGCAAAAGAACTCAATCACAACGCACACAGAGTGGGACTGGAATGGAGCCGTCTTGAAAAAGATGAAAACGTTTGGGATCGGGGCGAATGGGATCATTATAAAGAGGTTATAGACGAACTTCTCGCTCTTGGCATTGAACCCGTAGTTACCCTTAATCACTTCACCGTGCCCCTGTGGCTATCGCTGAAGGGCAGCTGGCTTTGCGACGAATCAGTGGAATTTTTTACACGGTTCGCGGAAAAAGCCATAGAACACCTGGGCAGCCGCGTTCAATACTGGATCACGATCAATGAGCCTAATATACTGGCAATACTTGCTTATTTTTTTGGCGAATGGACGCCCTGCGAGAAGGATTTTGGCAAGGCAATGCTTGTTTTGAAGAACATGCTAAAAAGTCATGCAAGCGCCTACCGGGTAATGCATGAAGCAGCTGAAAACAATAACAGGATCAAGGCCCCCAAAGTCGGGATAGCGAAAGCCGTAACCGCTTTTCACCCCTGCTCGCCATATTCACCCCGGGACCGCCTGGTGACATGGCTCCGGAGCAAACTGCATAACTACTCGTTTGTTAATTCAGCATTAAAAGGAAAGGTGCTTATCCCCGGATTAAAGCAGGAAAAACTTGCTGCGCGGGGAGCCGCGGACTTTATCGGGCTTAATTATTACTTCAGGCAGTTTATCGGCTACCACTCACCCTTTAGAGAACACCCTCTTGGTGAGGTGTGTGACGTCGGCCACCACAAAGATGCCGGACCGGTAACAGATATGGGATGGGAAATATACCCAAAGGGCCTTTATGAAGTCATAAAAAGTTTTTCCAGGTATAAACTTCCCATTATTATTTCAGAAAACGGCATTGCCACACGAGATGATCCCCTAAGGCAAAAATATATAAAAGACCATCTCTCCTATGTTCTGAAAGCTATCTCAGAAGGCTCTCCTGTCTTCGGATACCTGCACTGGTCACTTATGGATAACTTCGAATGGGCCCATGGATACAGTAAGAAATTCGGCCTTATTGAAGTGGATTTTGACTCTCAGAAACGCACTATAAGAGATTCGGGCAGGTATTTGGGAAAAGTTATTAAGACCGGTAAAATTGCGTCGTAGGGGCACGGCATGCCGTGCCCCTACAAGATTATTTGACAAATATTCTTCTATACACTTCTTC